>NZ_JBYTAG010000010.1:127267-127560 GCF_058787995.1 Cupriavidus sp. FW305-27 | reverse complement strand
GCCCCGGACACTACCGACCAGGACCTGGCCGACGCGTTGCCGCACCTGGAGGAAAGCGCGGCAAATTCCGCGCCGCGCTCATTGTTCGGTGAGATCCTCGACTGGATGCTGGCGCCGCTGCTGCTGCTCTGGCCGATGAGCATCGCGGTGACCTACCTGGTGGCCAAGTCGATCGCCAACGGGCCCTTCGACCGCGCGCTGGAAGCCAGCGCCATCGTGCTGTCGCAGCAGGTGCGCGAGGTCAACGGGCGCATCACGCTGCAGCTGCCGCTGTCGGCGCGCGAGATCCTGCG
>NZ_JBYTAG010000010.1:0-127257 GCF_058787995.1 Cupriavidus sp. FW305-27 | reverse complement strand
CCCCCACGAGACCGACAACATCTACTACCAGGTGGTCGGCAAGCGCGGCGAATACATCGCCGGCGACCACGACCTGCCGCTGCCGTCCGAGGAGGACCAGGGCCACGCGGGGCTGGTGTCCCTGCGCGATGACCGCGTGGCCGGCAACGACGTGCGCGTGGCCTACACCTATATCGACCTGAAGCAGGTCAGCGGCACCCAGCCGGTGCTGGTGCAGGTGGCCGAGACGCTGGACAAGCGCGCGCGCCTGGCCAACGAGATCATCAAGGGCGTGATCCTGCCGCAGTTCGTGATCCTGCCGCTGGCGGTGGTGCTGGTGTGGTTCGGGCTGTCGCGCGGGCTGGCGCCGCTGACCGCGATCCAGCAGCGCATCCGCGCGCGCAACCCCGGCGATACCAGCCCGATCGACGAACGCGCCGCGCCGCAGGAAATCACGCCGCTGGTGGGTTCGTTCAACGACCTGCTGGCGCGCCTGGACCAGTCGGTGCAGACCCAGAAGCGCTTTATCGCCGATGCCGCGCACCAGATGAAGACGCCGCTGGCGGGCCTGCGCATGCAGGCCGAGCTGGCGCAGCGCGAGCAGTCGCCGGAAGAGCTGCGGCGCTCGCTGGCGCAGATCGCCGGCAGCTCTGAGCGCACCGCGCACCTGGTCACGCAGCTGCTATCGCTGGCGCGCATGGAAAACCTGGCGGGCACCGGCGGCATGGCCGCGCTGGACCTGGCGGCGCTCGCGCGCGAGGTGGTCAAGGACTGGCTGCCGCAGGCTTGGGCGCGCGACATCGACCTGGGCCTGGATGCCGACGAACATCCGGTGATGGTGCAAGGCAACCGCCTGATGCTGACCGAGATGCTGAACAACCTGCTCGACAACGCCATCCGCTACACGCCGCGCGGCGGGCACGCCACGGTGCGCGTCAGCGCCGATGCCTTCGAGCCATTCGCCTACCTGGATGTGGAAGACACCGGCCCGGGCATTGCGCCGGCCGAGCGCGAGCGCGTGATGGAGCGCTTCTACCGCGTGCTCGGCACCAATACCGAAGGCAGCGGCCTGGGCCTGGCCATCGTGCGCGAGATCGTGCAGCAGCACGGCGGCGACGTCCAGATTTCCGACCACGTCTACCAACAATCGCCACGGCTGGCCGGCGCGCATTTCCGCGTGACGCTGCGCCGGCCCGACTACCTGCCGCCCGCATGAACGACAGCCCCGCCCCCGATAGTGCCGAAGCCCGCCAGCGCCAGGCCTGGCGGCGCAACCTGCGCTGGATCTGCGGCCTGCTCGCGATCTGGTTCACCGTCACCTTCGTGGTGGCATGGTTTGCGCGCGACCTGCGCTTCGACTTCTTTGGCTGGCCGTTCTCGTTCTGGGTCGGCGCGCAAGGCGCGCTGGTGGTCTACGTGCTGATGGCCGCGCTCTACGCCTGGCGCATGAACCGCGCCGACGGCGAAGCGGACGCCGATAGCCTGGC
Source organism: Cupriavidus sp. FW305-27 (assembly GCF_058787995.1). Lineage (NCBI taxonomy): Bacteria > Pseudomonadati > Pseudomonadota > Betaproteobacteria > Burkholderiales > Burkholderiaceae > Cupriavidus > Cupriavidus sp. FW305-27. Next base: position 125,791 of record NZ_JBYTAG010000010.1, on the reverse strand, counting down.
CGCGCCCGCCCCTGCGCCTTCGCAGGGCGCCTCGCGCGGAACAGGCACTGATGCTGCATAGCCGCAGCCCTGCAAAGCGCGCCATTCCGCCACACAAGTGAATTGCGCCCCGCAGCGCAGCAGCCAAACTCGCGCCCACGGCTAGCGTATACCCCGATATTCTTTGACGATTCCGTGCCCCGTTCTGTCAGAACGCAGTAAGTTTCGCCACCCACAATCCTCTGCAACTCAGGCATAGCGGCCAGCCGCGCGGTCTTTCCCGCGCCACGCCCACCCGAGATCCATTCCAGACGGAGGAGACAATATGGCAAACGTGCAAAACGTTGCGGTGCCCGCAGGGGGCGCGCAGAACGCACCGATGACAGCCGAAGAGCGCAAGGTGATCTTTGCCTCATCGCTGGGCACGGTGTTCGAGTGGTACGACTTTTATCTCTACGGCTCGCTGGCGGCAATCATTGCCAAGCAGTTCTTCGCCGGACTGGATCCCACCTCGGCCTTCATCTTCGCGCTGCTCGCATTCGCCGCCGGCTTTATCGTGCGGCCGTTCGGCGCGCTGGTGTTCGGCCGCCTGGGCGACATGATCGGGCGCAAGTACACCTTCCTGGTGACGATCCTGCTCATGGGCCTGTCGACCTTCATCGTCGGCCTGCTGCCGGGCTATGCCACCATCGGCTGGGCCGCGCCGATCATCCTGATCGCACTGCGCATGCTGCAAGGCCTGGCGCTCGGCGGCGAGTACGGCGGTGCCGCCACCTACGTGGCCGAGCACGCACCGCACGGCAAGCGCGGCGCCTATACCTCGTGGATCCAGACCACGGCCACGCTGGGCCTGTTCCTGTCGCTGATCGTGATCCTGCTGTGCCGCGAAATGACCGGGCCCAACTTCGAGACCTGGGGCTGGCGCATCCCGTTCCTGGTGTCGATCCTGCTGCTGGGCGTGTCGGTATATATCCGCCTGTCGATGAATGAATCGCCGGCGTTCCAGCGCATGAAGGCAGAGGGCAAGACCTCCAAGGCCCCGCTGACCGAGTCCTTCGGCCAGTGGCGCAACCTGAAGATCGTGATCCTGGCCCTGCTCGGCCTGACCGCCGGCCAGGCCGTGGTCTGGTACACCGGCCAGTTCTATGCGCTGTTCTTCCTGACCCAGGTGCTCAAGGTCGATGCCAAGACGGCCAACCTGCTGATCGCCGGCGCACTGGTGCTCGGCACGCCGTTCTTCATCTTCTTCGGCTCGCTGTCGGACAAGATCGGCCGCAAGTGGATCATCATGGCGGGCTGCGCGCTGGCCGTGCTGACCTACTTCCCGCTGTTCAAGGCCATGACCCACTACGCCAACCCGGCTCTGGAGCGCGCCCAGAAGAGCGCCCAGATCGTGGTCACCGCCGACCCGAAGCAGTGCTCGTTCCAGGGCAGCCCGATCGCCCGCGAGATCGACTTCCGCAGCTCCTGCGACATTGCCAAGCGCACGCTGGCCCAGGCATCGGCCAGCTATGAAGTGGTCGAGGCCCCGGCCGGCACCGTGGCCACGGTCAAGATCGGCGACAAGGAGATCAAGGCCTTCGACGCGCAGCTGGTGAACGGCCACAGCTTCGACGAGCCCAGCAAGAAGCAGATCGCGGCGTTCAAGAAGGAGGTTGGTGAATCGATGGCCTCCGCCGGCTACCCGACCAAGGCCGACCCGGCACAGATGAACACGATCATGGTGCTGGTGATCCTGGTCATCCTGGTGATCTACGTCACCATGGTGTACGGCCCGATCGCCGCCATGCTGGTGGAGCTGTTCCCGACCCGCATCCGCTACACCTCGATGTCGCTGCCCTACCATATCGGCAACGGCTGGTTCGGCGGCCTGCTGCCCACCATCTCGTTTGCGCTGGTGGCCCAGAACGGCAACATCTACTACGGTCTCTGGTACCCGATCATCATCGCAGCCATCACCTTCGTGATCGGCGCGCTGTTCATCCGCGAGACCAAGGACGTGAACATCTACGCCAACGACTGAGCAGTCGTCCGGCACTAACGGAAACGGCAGGCCATCCGGCCTGCCGTTTTTTTATGCATGGGCCCTTCGTGCAAAATCTTCACACGAAGGTGTTGACAGCATCGAAAGCCCAGGTATAATCTCAGTCTTCGTTGGCGAATTAGCTCAGTCGGTTAGAGCGACGGAATCATAATCCGCAGGTCCGGGGTTCGAGTCCCTGATTCGCCACCATCTATTTAAAAAGCCGCGATCCCGCATGGGTTCGCGGCTTTTTTCTTTGGGTCGTTACCAGGGCGCGCAAACGAGAGCCGCCCATCATGGGGCGGCCACAGACGACGCTTACCAGTAACGCACGCGCCCGGTATCGATGTGCACGAACTGGTCAGACTCATAGAAGCCGACGCCCCCGCCCTGCAATGACTTGGCCGCGTCGCGCACGTCCGCCAGCGGCACGCCGGCCAGGCGGATGTCGATGGCCTTGCCGTCCATGTGCAGGCTGTGCCTGGCCACGCCGCCGCCGCGCGTGTTGCGCAGGCGCGAATTGGTGGTCGGACTGCGGTAGCCGGAAATGACCTGGAACGGCTGGTCGGTGCCAAGCTCGCGGCGGACCTGGAACAGCAGGTCGAACAGTTGCGGGTCGATCATGCCGACCTTGCCGGAATAGTGGTCGCGCAGGAAGCCGTTGAGCGTAGTCAGCGCGTCGGGCACGAAGCGGTCGCCAACGGCATAGACCAACGACACGCGTTCGCCGGTGTGGGTGTGGTCGAACGCCAGCGTGCGGGCGTCCGGCAGGCCAGCCAGGGCCCGGTTTGCAGGCAGGCCTGCCAGCGCCTGGCGCGGCGCCAGCGGCATCAGGCCGGCGGCAAGGGCCAGGCCTCCGGCGGTATGAAGAAAGCGGCGGCGTGCCTGGCGCGTCGCATCAGTCATGGTACTTCCTCTGAATGTGCCAGTGGCGCCTCAGCGGGTGGTGCCAGAGGCGCTTGCAATAGCTGGTTGCTGGGGCCGTCCGTTGCGTTGCCGCAGTGCCTTCTCCAGCAATTTGTCGTGACCGTAAATGTCAGGCAAGAAGGATACACGACCATCGGCGCGCGCAATGACCGTGCCGTAGGCCAGCACCACCGGCAAGGGCTGCTGCAGGCGCACAGTATTGGACTTGCCACGCGTCATCGCTTCGCGGATCCGGGTCTCGTTCCAGTCCGGCATATCGTGCAACACGAACTGGGCCAATGCTACTGGGGCTTCCACGCGGATGCAGCCATGACTGAAGTCGCGCCGGCCGCGCTTGAACAGCTGCGGCGAGGGCGTGTGGTGCAGGTAGATGTTCTCGTTGTTGGGAAACACGAACTTGATATCGCCCAGCGCGTTCAGCGGGCCCGGCCGCTGGCGGATGCGCATGCGGCCGTTCAGCACTGCCTCGAGATTTTCCTCGGACAGCGTGGTCACGGCCTTGCCGTCGCCGGTGACGAACTCCAGGCCCTGCCGGTTGAAATAGGCCGGATCGCGGCGCAGGTGCGGCACGGTCTCGCGGCGCGCGATCGAGGGCGGGATGTTCCAGTACGGGCTGAACTCGATGTAGCGCATATCCTCCTCGAACAACGGCGTGCGCGTATCCAGTGCCTTGCCCACGATCACCTTCATCTCGAGCTTGATGTCGAGCTTGCCGTCGCGGATCTCATAGGCGCGCAGCATGAATTCCGGCACATTGACCACGATCATGCGCGGACCGTCCAGCGGCGTCCAGCGCAGCCGCTCCATGGTCAGTTCGATTTGCCGCACACGGCTGGCGATGGGCAGGTTGAGTTGTGCCAGCGTGGCCGCGCCGATCACGCCGTCGGCCTCCAGGCCGTGGCGCGACTGGAACGCCTTGACGCCGTCGACCAGGGCCCCTTCGTAGCGGGCCGGCACCTGGGTGCCGGCGGGCAGGTCGCCCAGCGCAACCAGGCGTGCAGCCAGCGCCGCGGCACCGGCCCAGGGCTGGCCCGGCGTCAGCTTGCTCGCCGGCAAGGGTGGCAGCGGCTGCCCCCAGGCCGGCTGCTTCGCGATCTCGCGGTACCGCGCCAGGGCCTCCCGCAGCGTGCCATAGAGCGGGAAGGTGGGCGCTGCCTGGCGGATGGCATCGGGCAGCCGTTGCTGCCTGACGGCATCGCGCAGCCAGATGGCGGCATCGAAGGGCCGTTCCGCCTGCGGGGCAAAGTTGGCATGGACCGCGCGCGGGTTGACGCGCCCGCCGTGCAGGTCTGCCAGCATCCGCTCCATCGCGGCGCTCAGCGCCGCATCCACGCGTGCGGCAGCGTCCGGCGGCAATGCTGGCCCGCTGGCGGCCTGGGCCACGGCCTGGCGCAAGGCGTCGGCATCGTAGTCGCGCGGGTCGAGGCCGTCGGCCGCGGCCGCGGCCAGCGCATCGACGGCCTGGCGGGCCGCCGGCACCGGTCGGCCCTGCGCAAACCACATCGGTTCGTTGGCGAAGGCAGGCGTGGCCTGGCATGCGGCGGCACAGGCAAGCACGACAGCGCCCAGGCGGCGTGCGGCGGCATTCAGGGTCGGTGGCATCGGGCGAAAAGTTCGGATTCGTCACACACGCCAACAGTCTACCCGCGATGGCGGCATGGTGCCGCAAGCCGCCCGGGGTGCGCGTTACCACACCAGCTGATGCCGGCGCGCGTAGTCCACCATTTCGACCAGGGAGCCGACATTGAGCTTGGCCATGATGTTGGCCTTGTGCGTGCTGACCGTCTTGCTGCTGATCAGCAGTTGCGCCGCGATCGACTTGTTGGAATGGCCGCGCGCCAGGTATTGCAGGATGGTGATCTCGCGGTTGCTCAGCCGCGCAAAGCCGGATTCCCGCTGCTCGCCGATCTGGCGCACGGTTTCCAGCGTATGCATGGGAAAGACCAGGTAGCCGCTCAGCACACCGCGTACGGCCTGCATCACCTCGGCCAGCCCACGCTGCTTGACCACGAAGCCATGGGCGCCGGCGCGCAGCGCCCGCACCGAGGCCAGGGTGGCGTCGCTGTCGGACAGTACCAGCAAGGGCACGGTGGGCTGCGTCGCCGAGACGCACCGGACAAAGTCGATGCCGGGATTGCCGAAGCACTCGATATCGACCAGCACCAGCCCCGGCCGTTGCTCGCGGACCAGCCGGAATGCTTCCTGCATGCCGTCCATCTCCAGTACTTCACCGGCGCCCAACTCAGCGCGGATTTCAGCGGACAGCGTGGTTCGGAACCGGGAGGGTTCGTCGACGATCAGCGCGAGATGCAATTTGAGGCTCCTTAACGACTTGCATGGCTTGGCCTGGTGCCAAGGTTAAGGGGCCGGAGAGATCCTGATGCGCCGAATCCTCGCCGCGCAGATGCGGCAAAATCTGCATCAGAGTCAGACTCTTCTGCATCGCTGTTTTCGTATTGATGCCGCGGTCGGCGTTACCCGTTGGCAGCGTCGAGGACTTCAGTCAGCTTGCGGCTGGCATCCAGCGCCGCGGGGAACCCGCAGTAGACCGCGCTGTGCACCATCAGTTCGCGCAGTTCCTGCGGCGTAACGCCATTGGCGAGCGCGCCGCGCAGGTGCCCGGCCAGCTCCTGCGGCCGGTTCAGCGCAATCAGCATCGACACCGTTGCCAGGCTGCGCTGCTTGCGGTCCAGGCCGTCGCGGGTCCAGACCGTGCCCCAGGCGAACTCCGTCACCAGTTGCTGCAGGCTGGTGTCGCCCTGCTGTGCGGCGGCGTCCAGCGCGCGCCGGACGTGCTCGGAGCCGAGCACTTCGGTGCGCACGTCAAGGCCGGCCTCGAAGGCCGGCGTGGGAGTGTAGACGGGAAGTTGGCTGGGTTCGGCCATGGCATGGGTCTCCGGTCTGGGTGGATGCCGCATGGTAGCCGAACCGATCAAGCCGATTCGAGAGGCCGCAGCATCGGTGCCGCGGCCCCAGGTCATTCCGTGCCCGCGGGCAGGAAGCGCGGCGCCGGCGCCGAACGCGGCACCTCGCGCTCGCCCTGCCGGTACAGCCGATACGTGCCGCGTGCCTGGTTGTGCGGATGGCGCGCGGCCTCGTCCAGGGTCAGCACGCGCGCAAAGCACACGTCGGTGCCGCCCAGCAACGCCTCCCAGTGAGTGCTTGACTTGCCTGCGATGCAAGCGGCAATGCGGGCCTTCACCGCGGGCCACTGGGCACGGTCATACTGCGTGGCGGGGTCGATGTCGGTCAGCTCGAGCCGCTCGAGCAGCTCGCGGTAGAACTGCGGCTCGAGCGCGCCCAGCGTGATGGCGCGGCCGTCGGCGCAAGGGAAGACGTCATAGAACGGCGAATCGTGGAAGGGGCTCGGTTGCGGGCCGCCGAGCGTGCCGGCTGCGCGCGACACCTGCACCAGCGAGCCCAGCATGGCGACGATATCGGTGATGGCCGCATCCACCACGCAGCCCTCGCCGCTTGCGCGCGCGCTCAGGATGGCGCTGGTGATGCCGAATGCCAGGCCAAGCGCGCCGGTGGCATCGCCCATCACGGTCGGCGGCACCATCGGCAGTGAGCCTGCGCGCGCAGCCATCGACAAGAGGCCGGTCAGCGCGATGTAGTTGAGGTCGTGGCCGGCACTTTGCGACAGCGGGCCGGTCTGGCCCCAACCGGTCATGCGCCCGTAGACCAGGCGCGGATTGCGTGCATGGCACGCCTTCGGGCCCAGGCCGAGGCGCTCCATCGCGCCCGGGCGCAGCCCTTCGATCAGCGCGTCGGCGCCGGCCACCAGGTCCAGTGCGGCGGCCACGTCGTCCGCAGACTTCAGGTTCAGTTGCACCACGCGCTTGCCGTGCTCCAGCTCCATCTCAGGCGGCACGGGCTGGCCGCGCAGGATGCGGCGGGCATCCGGCGCGACCGGCCGGGTCACCAGCGTGACCTCGGCGCCCAGGCCGGCCAGCATCGCACCGCACAACGGGCCGGGGCCGATGCCTTCGAATTCCACCACCTTGATACCGCGCAGGGGCAGCAGGTTGCCACGCTCACTCATGATCGTCGTCTCCGGAATCGCCGCCCGCCCGGGCCATGGCCGGGGGACAGCTTGCATTGAATTGGTATGGGATGGGCCGTGCCTGCGGCAGCGCGGACGTGCGAATGCCTGCCGCGGGGCTCGGGAGCATGCTACGCGCCACGGCGTTGACGGGGCAATGGCCAAATGCTTCAGCCGGCTTGACGGAATCCGTCAGCCGGCCGGCTATCGCACGGCGAAATCGGATAAATCCGATCCGACTTGATCTAAATCGGGTCCTGGCAGGACACTAGGTGCCATGATGGTTCCAGATGGCGGTGCCGCCTCATGGCGCACCGCCTGCCGACAGCCCCCATCCAGGAGATTTCCAACATGACCAATATCGTGCTCGCCACCGACGGTTCGGCCTTCAGCGACGCCGCGGCCCGTTTTATCGCCGAAGGCAAGCTGCTGCAGAGCGGCTTCACCGTGCATGTCGTGCATGTAGCGCCGGAAGTAAGCGGCCAGGTGCGCGCCTTTGTCAGCAAGGAGACCATCGATGACTGGCACAAGGAGGCCAGCGAGAAGGCCATGGCGACGGTCTGCGAGATCCTGTCCGCAGCCAAGGTGCCGTTCGAGCGGCACCCGCTGCACGGCTTCGCGCCGGAGCGCATCGTCGCCTGTGCGCGCTCGGTCGACGCCGCGGCCATCGTGATGGGCACGCATGGCCGGGGTTCGTTCTTCGATGCGGTGATCGGTTCAGTCGCAGGCCGCGTGCTGGCGCAGGCCGAGTGCCCGGTGCTGCTGGTCAAGGCGCCGGAAAAGAAGGGTTGAGCAAAGTAGTGGAAAACCGGCGCCCTGGCGGCGCCGACCGGTAGACCTCAGGCGCCCCACAGGGGCGCTTCGTCCATCAGCGCCACCTGTTCGCGCAGTTCCAGGATGCGATCCTGCCAGTAGCGCGCCGTGCCGAACCAAGGGAACGCGGCCGGAAAGGCCGGGTCGGCCCAGCGGCTGGCGAGCCAGGCGCTGTAGTGCAGCAGCCGCAGCGTGCGCAGCGCTTCCACCAGCCACAGTTCGCGCGGCTGGAATTCGGCGAAGTCCTCATAGCCGGCAACGATGTCGGCCAGCTGGTCCTGCATGGCCGCGCGGTCGCCCTCGAGCAGCATCCAGATGTCCTGGATCGCCGGCGCCATTCGGCTGTCATCGAAGTCAACGAAATGCGGGCCCGTTGCGCCATGGGTGCCGCCGCGCGCGTCGTCCTCGCCGATCCACAGCACATTGCCGCGATGGCAGTCGCCGTGGGTGCGCAGCAGGCGCACCTCGCCGGCGCGCTCATAGCAGCGGCGCACGCCGTCCAGCGCCAGGTCGGTCACCGATTGCCATGCGGGCAGCAGGTCGGCGGGAATGCAGCCGCTGGCGAGCAGCCAGTCGCGTGGGGCAACGCCGAAGGTTTCAAGATTTAGCGCCGGGCGCGCCTGGTAGGGCTGCGTCGCCCCCAGCGCGTGGATGCGGCCGATGAAGCGGCCGAGCCAGGTCAGCGTGTCGGAACGGTCCAGCGCCGGCTCGCGGCCGCCGCAGCGGGGGAATACCGCGAAACGGAAGCCGGCGTGATGCAGCAGCGTGCCGGCCGCGCCCGGTGCCAGCACCATGGCCGGCACGGCCGGGATCTCGGCATCGGCCAGTTGCTGCACGAAGGCGTGTTCTTCCAGGATGGCCGCATCGGTCCAGCGGCCCGGACGGTAGAACTTGGCGATGACCGGCGCGGCATCTTCGATGCCCAGCTGCCAGACGCGGTTCTCATAGCTGTTGAGCGCCAGCAGGCGCCCGTCGGGGCGCAGGCCGGCGCCTTCCAGCGCGTCCAGCATCAGCTCCGGCGTCAGGCCGGCGTAGGGAACGCCGGGGTCGGCCGGGGTGTCGGACGCGTGCATGGTGTCAGCCTGTCCCGCTCAGCGCGCCGGCTTGCGGTTGCCGCCGAGCAGCGCGGCCTGCGGCGCCGGACGGCGATTGCGCGCCGGTGCCGGGGCCGCGTCGTGCGGCTGGCGCGCGGGTTGCGCCGCGGCCCGTTGCTGGCGCGCCGGCTCCTGGCCGTCGCGGCGCGGTGCGGGATTGCGCGCGCCGCCGGCGGGCTGGCCGCCCTGGGCTTGCCGCGGCGCAGCCTGCGCTTCGCGCGCCGGGCGCTGGCGCTGGGCGCCCTCACCTTCGTTGCCGGCCGGACGCGCCTGGGCGCGTCCGCGGCCCTGGCCTTGTCCTTGCCCCTGGCCACCACCGCCACGCTGTTGGCGACCCTTCTGGATCGGCTCGGGTGCGATGCTCGGGTCGACCTCGAAGCCCGGCAGCACAGTCTGCTCGAGCTTGCGCTTGATCAGGCGTTCGATATCGCGCAGCAGCGCAATCTCGTCCACGCAGACCAGCGAGATCGCTTCGCCCTCGGCGCCGGCGCGGCCAGTGCGGCCGATGCGGTGCACATAGTCCTCGGGCACGTTGGGCAGGTCGAAATTGACCACGTGCGGCAGCTGGTCGATATCGATGCCGCGCGCGGCGATATCGGTTGCCACCAGCAGCCGCAGCGTGCCGGACTTGAATTCCGACAGCGCGCGCGTGCGCGCCGACTGGCTCTTGTTGCCATGGATCGCCAGTGCCGACAGGCCGTCCTTGGTCAGCTGCTCGGCCAGGCGGTTGGCGCCGTGCTTGGTGCGGGTGAACACCAGCACCTGGTGCCAGTCATGCTGACGCACCAGGTGGGCCAGCAGTTCACGCTTGCGCTCGCGGTCCACCGGGTAGACGCGCTGGTCCACGGTCTCGGCCGTGGTATTGCGCCGCGCCACCTCGATCGAGGCCGGGTTGTTCAGCAGGCGGTCTGCCAGCGCGCGGATGTCGTCGGAGAACGTCGCCGAGAACAGCAGGTTCTGGCGCTTGGCCGGCAGCACGTTGAGGATCTTGCGGATATCGTGGATGAAGCCCATGTCGAGCATGCGGTCGGCTTCGTCCAGCACCAGCAGTTCCACCTGCGACAGGTCGATGGTGCGCTGGGACACGTGGTCCAGCAGGCGGCCGGGCGTGGCCACGACGATCTCGACGCCGCGCTTGAGCTGCTCGATCTGCGGATTGATGCCGACGCCGCCGAACATCACCATCGAGCGCAGGCGCAGGTACTTGCCGTAGTTGCGCACGCTCTCCTCGACCTGGGCGGCCAGTTCGCGCGTGGGCGTCAGCACCAGTGCGCGCACCGGCAGGCGGGCCGGACGCTGCGCGCCATTGGCGCCGCGCGCCGCGGAGTCGGACAACAGCTGCAGCATCGGCAGCGTAAAGCCGGCGGTCTTGCCGGTGCCGGTCTGCGCGCCGGCGAGCAGGTCGCCGCCCTTGAGGATGGCGGGGATCGCCTGGGCCTGGATGGGAGTCGGCGTGGTGTAGCCCTGTTCGGCCACGGCACGCACAATCTTGTCGGACAAGCCGAGTTCAGAAAAAGACATGAATTGCTGCTTGGGCCATCGCTGCGCACGCGGTGCGCCAAACGCCGGATGGCTCCTGGTAATCGGATCGGAATCGGAACGCGAACGCCGGGAAGCCGGCATGGCAGGGCACCGGCCCGCCCGCGAAGGAAAGAGCGGTAGTGTACCAGTCCGGGACCAGCGGGTTCTGCACCGCGCGCGGTCCCGCATGCGCGCCGGCGCACATCGGGTCTGCGCGGGTGGCGCTGCGCTATCATGACAGCCTCTGCCCGCCCCTCTCCGGCTCCGCACCCGCTCCACATGTGCCCCGGAAAGCCGCCATGCGCTTGCGTTTCCTCGAAGACCAGGAAGTCACCCTGTTCGCGGCCATCCCGGTCGGGATCGTCGCGGCCATTGCCACCACGCTGTTCAAGGAGGCGCTGGATGGCGCGGGCGTGGTCCTGTTTTCCAGCCATGCCGACGTGGTCGCCGTATTCGCCACGCTGGCGCTGGCGTGGCGTGTGGTGGTGCCGGCCGTGGGCGGCGCGCTGGCGGGCAGCCTGCTGGTGCTGGCCAATCGCCTGGCCGGCAGCCACGGCGGCGCCACCGACTACATGGAAGCGGTGGCCAACGGCAGCGGCCGCCTGCCGGTGCGGATCACCTTGCTGCGCGCGCTCTCGTCGTTTTTCTCGATCGTCAGCGGCAGCTCGGTCGGCAAGGAAGGCGCGATGATCCAGCTGGCGGCGCTGTGCGGCTCGCTGTTCCCGTCGACCCGGCTGGAACGCGGCGGCGGCTCGAACATGCGCCGCATGCTGACCGCCTGCGGGGCCGCGGCGGGCCTTGCCACCGTTTATCACACCCCCTTCTCCGCTGCCGTCTTCGTTGCCGAAGTGGTGTTCGGGGCGCTCGCGGTGCAGCGCCTGATGCCGCTCTTCCTGGCTTCGGTGGCCGGTGCCATGGTCAGCCAGTGGCACGGCGGCCTGCAGCCGCTCTACCCGGGCCTGGATATCGCCCCCGACCTGCGCCCGCACATCCTGCTGGCCGCGGCCGCGCTGGGCGTGGCCGCCGGCATTGCGGGCGCGCTGTTCATGCGTGCGGCGGGCTTTGCGCGCAGCCGCTTTGCAGCGATGCCTGGCGGCCCGGTGGCCCGGCTGGCGCTGGGCGGGGCGCTGGTCGGCGTGCTCGCGATGGCGGTGCCCGAGGTGGTTGGCAACGGCTATTCCACCATCCAGACCATCCTGCAGGAGCAGCCGCTGAGCGTGCCGGTGGCCGGCGTGCTGCTGGCCAAGCTGGTGGCTACGGTGATCAGCATGGGCTCGGGGGCGGTCGGCGGCGTGTTCACGCCGTCGCTGTTCGTGGGGGCGGCGCTCGGGCAGTTGCTGGCCATCGGCATGCAGGGCACGGCGGCCGCTGCGGCGCCGCTGCTGCCGCTGGTGGGCATGAGCGCGTTCCTGGCGGCCACCAGCCAGGCGCCGCTGATGTCGGTGTTGATGGTGTTCGAGATGACGCTGGCGCCCGCGCTGCTGCTGCCGTCGATGATCGGCGCAGTGGCGGCGTACTACACCGCGTCACGCTGCCAGACGCTGTCGCTGTACAGCGTGATCGCCGAGCGCGCGCAGGCCTCGGCCGCGGCCGAACACGCCCGCACGCTGACGCTGGCGGGCCTGTGCGACCCGACCGATACCGTGCTCGACCCCAACGCCACCCTGTCGGCCGCAGCCGACAAGTTTGCCGAGACCGGCACGCGCTACCTCTATCTGGTCGAAGCGGATGGCCGCCTGCTGGGCGCGCTGTCAATCCATGCGCTGCAGCGCGCCCAGCGCGAGGGCGCCGCGGACGACGTGCTGGCGCTGGCCGAGCGCGACTTCCCCGCGCTGACGCCGGATTCGCGCCTGCGCGACGCCCTGGCGGTGTTTGCCGAGCACGGCATCAACCGCATCCCGCTGGTGCGCGACAGCGCCGGCCGCGAACTGATGGGCACGGTGTCCAAGCAGCGTGTGCTGCAAGAGGCATCCTGCCTGTTCTGAGCCCCGCCGCATCGCCGACCCGGCCAGGCCGCCAGCGGGGTAAAATGCCGGGTTGCGCCCGCCTTTGGGCCATTCCCCCGAACGCGTCGTCCCATTTGTCGGAGTTCTCCCCCATGCCAGCAGGTCGTGATGCGCGCCGCGAGGCGCCGGAGTCTGTCCAACCCGGGCGCGCCCGCAGGCTGTTGCCAGCGCTGGCCTGCGCCGCCGCCCTGCTGCTCGGTGCGGCAAGCGCGATGGCCCAGCCGGTGCGGGCGATCCCGGACGATGCGCAGGCGGCCAGGCTCGTTATCGCCACGCCGTCTGCCGGTGCCCCGCAGACGGCCACGCTCGACGGCAAGACCGTCGGCGTGGCGCCGGGCCTGCGCCTGTTCGGCTCCGACAACCAGTTGCTGGCCAGTGCCGCGGTGGCGGGCCAGAAGCTGCCGGTGCGGTACAAGCTGGACCTGTACGGCCAGTTGCTGACCGCCTGGGTGCTGAGCGAGCCGGAACAGAAGGCGCTGAAGAAGAAATCGTAGTCCCCCGGAAGTGCGACCGGCGTGCCCCACGCGCCGGCCGTGTTGTTGCAACACCCTGATGCCCCCAGGTCAACCACTGAGATCGGCATATGAAGAAAGTTTTCGTCAAGACTTACGGCTGCCAGATGAACGAGTACGACTCGGACAAGATGGTCGACGTCCTCAACGCCAGCCAGGGGCTGGAACCCACCGACAACGTCGAAGACGCCGATGTGATCCTGTTCAACACCTGCTCGGTGCGCGAGAAGGCGCAGGAGAAGGTGTTCTCGGAACTGGGCCGGATGAAGGCGCTCAAGGCCGTCAAACCCGACCTGGTGATCGGCGTGGGCGGCTGCGTGGCCAGCCAGGAAGGCGCCAGCATCGTCTCGCGCGCACCCTATGTCGACGTGGTGTTCGGCCCGCAGACGCTGCACCGCCTGCCCGACCTGATCGCGCGCCGCCAGCGCACCGGCCAGTCGCAGGTGGATATCTCCTTCCCCGAGATCGAGAAGTTCGACCACCTGCCGCCGGCACGCGTCGAAGGCCCGAGCGCCTTTGTCTCGATCATGGAAGGCTGCTCCAAGTACTGCAGCTACTGCGTGGTGCCCTATACCCGCGGCGAGGAAGTGTCGCGCCCGTTCGAGGACGTGCTGGCCGAAGTCGCCGGCCTGGCCGAACAGGGCGTGCGTGAAGTCACGCTGCTGGGCCAGAACGTCAACGCCTACCGCGGCAAGATGGGCGACACCACCGAGATCGCCGACTTTGCGCTGCTGATCGAGTACGTGGCCGAGATCCCCGGCATCGAGCGCATCCGCTACACCACCAGCCACCCGAAGGAATTCACCTCGCGCCTGGTCGAGCTGTACGGCCGCTGCGACAAGCTGGTCAACCACCTGCACCTGCCGGTGCAGCATGCGTCCGACCGCATCCTGATGGCGATGAAGCGCGGCTACAGCGTGCTGGAGTACAAGAGCATCATCCGCAAGCTGCGCGTGCTGCGCCCGGATATGTCGATGTCTTCGGACTTTATCGTCGGCTTCCCCGGCGAGACCGATGCCGACTTCGAGAAGCTGATGGCGATGATCGAAGAGATCGGCTACGACACCTCGTTCTCGTTCATCTTCAGCCCCCGCCCGGGCACGCCCGCTGCCAACCTGCACGACGACACCCCGCACGAGGTCAAGCTGCGCCGGCTGCAGCGCCTGCAGGCCACCATCGAGGAAAACGTGCAGCGCATCAGCCAGAACATGGTCGGCACGGTGCAGCGCATCCTGGTGGAAGGCCCCGCGCGCAAGGATCCGACCGAGCTGCACGGGCGCACCGAGAACAACCGCGTGGTCAACTTTGCGCTGCCGGGCGTGCCGCAGGCAGGCCGCGACCGGCTGGTCGGCCAGCTGGTCGATGTCAGCATCACGCAGGCCTTCCCGCACTCGCTGCGCGGCGAGATCGTGGTTCGGCAGTAACCAGGCACCATCCAGCGAGGCCATCGCCTACCGATGAAAATCCCTTCCGCAGAATTCGTCGCCCCCAAGGACGACAACACCCGGCTGCAGAACCTGTGCGGGCCGCTCGACGAGAACCTGCGCCAGATCGAGCAGGCGCTGGACGTGAACATCCAGCGCCGTGGCCACCGCATGACGGTGCGCGGCGGCAACGCGCAGGATGCGGCAACGGCGCTGGAGCGCTTCTACAACCAGGCGCGCACGCCGCTGTCGATCGACGACGTGCAGCTGGGCCTGGTGGAAACGCGCCAGCTGTCCGCGCATGGCAGCTACCTGCCCGCTAACGGCGACAATGTCGAAGAGCGCGAGATCGGCGACGAATCGCCGGTGCTGCACACGCGCCGCACCGGCCTGCAGGGCCGCACCGTGGCGCAGCGCGACTACCTGCGCAATATCCTGTCGCACGACCTGACGCTGGGTGTCGGCCCGGCCGGCACCGGCAAGACCTACCTGGCAGTGGCGTGCGCGGTCGATGCGCTGGAGCGCGACGCGGTCAAGCGCATCGTGCTGACGCGCCCGGCGGTGGAAGCCGGCGAGCGCCTGGGCTTCCTGCCTGGCGACCTGGCGCAGAAGGTCGACCCCTACCTGCGCCCGCTGTATGACGCGCTGTACGACCTGCTTGGCTTCGACCGCACGCAGAAGATGTTCGAGCGCCAGATGATCGAGATCGCGCCGCTGGCCTATATGCGCGGGCGCACGCTGAACCATGCCTTCATCATCCTGGACGAGGCGCAGAACACCACGCCCGAGCAGATGAAGATGTTCCTCACGCGCATCGGCTTCGGCTCCAAGGCGGTGATCACCGGCGACACCACCCAGATCGACCTGCCCAGGGGGCAGAAAAGCGGCCTGGTGGAGGCGCTGCACGTGCTGCGCGACGTGCGCGGCATTGCCTGCACCCGCTTTACCAGCATCGACGTGGTGCGCCATCCGCTGGTGGCCCGCATCGTCGATGCCTATGACGAATACCACGCCCAGCACAAGGACGCTTAATTGAAATCCCAGAAATCCAAGTCTTCCGCCGTGAGCCTGACCCTGTTCGACGGCGACGGCCGCGCGCGCAAGAGCGCCGCGCACGCGCTGCGCGTGCAGTTGCCCGACGGCCGCAGCCTGACGCTGGACCTGTCGCAGGCCGCCGACGGCGTGGTCGCGCTGCTGGCCGAGCACACCGACACCAACCAGCAGGCTGGCCTGCTGGTGCGCCCGGACAACCATGACTCGCTGTCGGTGGCCGTGACCGCCACGCCGGTGGTCACCACCACCGGCACGCCGGCCACCCCGCCCGGACTCGAACTCGAGATCCAGAACGGCGACGGCGTCGGCAAGCGCGCCGGCCTGCCGCCGCGCCGCAAGATCGAGACCTGGGTCAAGTCGGCGCTGTATGCCGACGCCGCGCTGACCATCCGCTTCGTCGATGAGGAAGAGGGCCGCACGTTAAACCGCACCTATCGCGGCAAGGATTACGCCACCAATGTGCTGACCTTTGCCTATGCGGAGAACGAGGAAGACCCGGTCACGGGCGATATCGTGCTTTGCTGCCCGGTGGTGGAAACCGAGGCGCGCGAGCAGCGCAAGCCGCTGGAAGCGCACTATGCGCACCTGATCGTGCACGGCGTGCTGCATGCGCAAGGCTACGAGCACGAGGAAGACGCCGAGGCCGAGGAAATGGAGGCGATCGAGACCGAAACGCTGCAGGCGCTCGGTTACGCCGACCCTTACCAGGGCGATCGCACCGCGTGATCCCAGCGTAATTCCTTTCTCACGGGCGGCGCCGACCGGGCGCCGCCTGCTGCACATATTGTCGCAGGCCACCGCCCGCCGTCACGGGACGGCCAAGCTTTTAGTGTATCCTTCAGACGATCTCCACCACGCGCTCGCCGCGAAATGAACGACCCTTATCCCAGTTCGAAGCCCGCTTACCTGAAGCAGGCCGATCGGCCCAGATCGCTTCTCGAACGCCTGTCAGACCTGATTTCCCCCGAGCCGGACACCCGCGCGGAATTGCTCGAAGTGCTCCAGGAAGCGCATGAGCGCAACCTGATCGACGCCGACTCGCTGTCGATGATCGAGGGCGTGTTCCAGGTCTCCGAACTGACCGCGAGCGACATCATGGTGCCGCGCGCGCAGATGGATATGGTCAATATCGCGGATGCCCCGGAGGCGTTCATCCCCTTCATGCAGCAGACCGCGCACTCGCGCTTCCCGGTCTATGAAGGCAGCCGTGACAACATCATCGGCATCCTGCTGGCCAAGGACCTGCTGCGCTACTACACCGACCCCGCCTTCGACCTGCGCGAGACCCTGCGCCCGGCGGTGTTCATCCCCGAGTCCAAGCGCCTGAACATCCTGCTGCGCGACTTCCGCATCAACCGCAACCATATCGCCATGGTCGTCGACGAGTATGGCGGCGTGGCAGGCCTGGTGACGATCGAGGACGTGCTGGAGCAGATCGTCGGCGACATCGAGGATGAGTTCGACCTGGACGAAGACCAGGACAATATCCTGCCGATGCCCGACGGCAGCTGGCGCGTGCACGGCCTGACCGAGATCGCCCAGTTCAACGACGCCTTCGGCACCGCCTTCTCCGACCACGATGTCGATACCGTGGGCGGGCTGCTATCCAACCACGTGGGCCACGTGCCCCACCGCGGCGAGGTCATCACCCTGCCGCCGATCCGCTTCGAAGTGCTGCGCGCCGACGCGCGCCAGGTGCACCTGCTGCAGGTGCACCGGGAATCCAACGGCGACAACGCGGGCGCGGCCGGCGCATGAAGCGTTCCGCCCCGATCCTCAACGGCGCCGCCGCTGCCGACG
This sequence comes from Cupriavidus sp. FW305-27, assembly GCF_058787995.1. Taxonomy (NCBI): domain Bacteria; kingdom Pseudomonadati; phylum Pseudomonadota; class Betaproteobacteria; order Burkholderiales; family Burkholderiaceae; genus Cupriavidus; species Cupriavidus sp. FW305-27. Next base: position 108,594 of record NZ_JBYTAG010000010.1, on the reverse strand, counting down.
CCGCCCCGGCGGGCGTGCCTGGCACGCGCGCGCATTCGCGCACGGCGACCATGGCGCGGCTGCTGCTGGCCGGCGTGCTCGGCATCGCCCATACGCAAGCCTTTGCCCCCCATGACTGGTGGTGGCTGCAGATCCTGTCGCTGGCCGGCCTGGCCGCGCTGATGGCCGACGCGCCGCGCGCGCGCCTGGCCGCCGCCACTGGCTATGCCTTCGGGCTGGGCTGGTTCCTGTCCGGCATCTGGTGGCTCTATATCAGCATGCACGTCTACGGCGAGATGCCGGCGTGGATGGCCGCGCTCGCGGTGGTGCTGTTCTCGGGCTTCCTGTCGCTCTACCCGGCACTGGCCGGCGCGCTGTGGCATCGGCTGACGGCGCGCCTGCCCCGGGCCACGCTGCTGGCGCCGCTGGCCTTCGGCGCTGCCTGGGGACTCACCGAATGGCTGCGCGGCGTGGTGTTTACCGGCTTCCCGTGGCTGTCGGGCGGATATGCCCATGCCGATGGCCCGCTGGCCGGCTTCGCGCCGCTGCTTGGCGTGTACGGCATCGGCGCGCTGGCAGCCGCGGTGGCGGCACTGCTGGCGGCTGCAGTACGCGGGCTGGGTCGCGGCGAGCGCGGCCGGGCGCTGGGCGCCCTGGCACTGGCACTGGCCCTGCCCGCCGCGGGCGCCGCGCTGGCGCCGCTGGCCTGGACCACGCCCGCCGGCAAGCCGCTGTCGGTGCGGCTGCTGCAAGGCAACGTGGCCCAGGACATCAAGTTCGAGCCCGCCGGCATCCAGCGCTCGATCGAGCTGTACCGCGACATGATCACCGCCGCGCCGGCCGACCTCGTGGTCACGCCGGAAACCGCGTTCCCGGTCATCCTGCAGGAGCTGCCGGTCGACGTGGCCGTGGCGGTGCGCGACTACGCGCTGGCCAGCGGCACCACGGTGCTGTTCGGCGCCGCCGGCGCCGACTCGCCGGTGGACTTCACCAACAGCGTCTTCGGCCTGGGCCCCGAGACCGAACGCCTGTACCGCTACAACAAGCACCACCTGGTGCCGTTCGGCGAATTCATCCCGCTGGGGTTCCGCTGGTTCGTCGACATGATGAAGATGCCGCTGGGCGACTTCCGCCGCGGCGGGCTCGACCAGGCCTCGCTGCCGGTGCGCGGCGTGCGCGTGGCGCCCAATATCTGCTACGAGGATCTGTTCGGCGAGGAGATCGCGCAGACGCTGCGCCAGCAGCCGGCGCCGGCCAATGTCCTGGCCAACCTGACCAACCTGGCATGGTTCGGCGACACCATCGCGCTGGACCAGCACCTGCAGATCTCGCGCATGCGCGCACTGGAAACGCGCCGGCCGATGCTGCGCTCGACCAATACCGGCATGACCGCGGTGGTGCGTCCGGACGGCTCGGTGCAGCAACGCCTGCCGACCTTCACGGTCGGCACGCTGGCGGCCGAGGTGCAGGGCATGCAGGGGCTGACGCCCTATATCCGCTGGGGGAACGCGCCGGTGCTGGCGCTGTTTGCACTGGTGCTGGGGCTTGCTGCCTGGCGTGTGCGCAAACTGCGCGGTGCAGGCTGAAGGCACAGGCTGGCGCAGGCACCGGACCCGGCGGGATCGCCGCCGCCGTCCGGCGCTGGATTGCGGTGCCGGTGGTGGCGCCTCAGGTGGGCGCCAGCCGGTTCAGTTCAGCAGCCCGGTCGCCACGGACACGGTGGCCGCGGCGATCATGACCGCGATTGCGACCAGGTAAGGTTTGCGAGAAAGAAGTGCCATGATGCCAAGTCCCCATCAATAATCAGTTACCGACAAACGGCTACTGCGGTGCCAGCCAGCAGCCGCCGTGCCCGCCATGCCGGCACGGACTGTCAATCGCAACGCTCTGAAACGGGTTGCTTACTCATACTGTATACAAAAACGTTATCGGCCAGCAGCGGCCAAACCTGAAATCCGCCTCGGTATTTTCCCGATGCGTTGCGTAGGACCGACATTGGCGGACATCCTCCACCATCGGTGCGTGACCTAGCCGGCCCCGCCAAACGGGGCGCCTCGCCAAAAAGCCGATAGAATTCAGGGTTTGGCAAAATCCGCATGCGCCGGCTCCGGCACGCGCCGCGCGGCCTGCATGCCGGGCGCCGCGACCGCGCCCGGGTGCCTCTACCTAGTCTTCATATGCTGACCTTCCAACAAATGATTCTGACCCTGCAGGCCTATTGGGACCGGCAGGGCTGCGCGCTGTTGCAACCCATCGATCTGGAGGTCGGCGCCGGCACATCCCACGTACACACCTTCCTGCGCGCGCTCGGCCCCGAGCCGTGGCGTGCCGCCTACGTGCAGCCGTCGCGCCGCCCCAAGGACGGCCGCTATGGCGAGAACCCCAACCGCCTGCAGCACTACTACCAGTACCAGGTGGTGCTCAAGCCCGCGCCGGAGAACATCCTGGAGCTGTACCTGGGCTCGCTCGAGGCGCTCGGCCTGGACCTGAAGCAGAACGACATCCGCTTCGTCGAGGACGACTGGGAGAACCCCACGCTGGGCGCCTGGGGCCTGGGCTGGGAAGTCTGGCTCAACGGCATGGAAGTGACGCAGTTCACCTACTTCCAGCAGGTGGGCGGGATCGACTGCAAGCCCATCACCGGCGAGATCACCTACGGCATCGAACGCCTGGCGATGTACCTGCAGAAGGTCGAGAACGTCTATGACCTGATCTGGACCGAGTGGGTCGAGAACGGCGAGACGCGCCGCCTGACCTATGGCGACGTGTACCACCAGAACGAAGTCGAGCAGTCGACCTACAACTTCGAGCACAGCAACACCGAGATCCTGTTCCGCCATTTCGCCGAGCACGAAGGCGAAGCCAAGCGGCTGATGGGCAACGGCGATGGCGCCGAGGAAGGCCAGGCCGCCGGCACGCGCCTGGCGCTGCCCGCCTACGAGCAGGTGCTCAAGGCCGCCCACACCTTCAACCTGCTGGACGCGCGCGGCGCGATCTCGGTGACCGAGCGCGCGGCGTATATCGGCCGCATCCGCAACCTGTCGCGCCAGGTGGCGCAGGCCTACTACGACTCGCGCGAGGCCCTCGGCTTCCCGATGTGCGGCAACGGCGGAGCCCGGGCATGACGCAACTGGCGCGCAGCGCGCTGTGCTGCGCCATGGCGATCGCCGCGCTCGCCGCCGCCGGCAATGCCATCGGCGCGCGCGCGCAGGCGGCACCCAGCGCGCAGGTGCTGATGCTGCCGGCCGAACTGAGCAATGTGTGCGAGGCCGATCCGCAGGCGCTGCAGCTGGCCATGGCGCGCCAATGGCGCCCGTCGCTGAACGCGCTCGACCAGTGGGCGCAGCTGGTGCGCTCGTTCTCGTGCGACCTGTCCGGCCAGCGCGACCTGGGGTGGCACCGCGTGCCGCTGCGCGCCTATGAAAGCGCGATCCGCTACCCGCTGACGTGGGTGGAGATGGAGACCCGCAACGGCCGCACCCGCCGCACGGTCAAGACTTACTATTCGGCGGCGCAGCTGCCGCCGAAGATCGATTTCTGGGTGGGCGGGCGCATCGACGAGATCCGCTACGACAAGCGCCTGCGCCGCATCGACGCACGCTTCCCGGCTGCAGGCAGCCGCGGCGGCAGCAACGGCGCGGCCAGCGCCGCGGCGGCCGCGCAATGCGCCTACACCACGCTGCAATTCCGGCAACAGAACGGCCTGTGGCTGCTGTCCGGAGTGGAACCTAATCTTTCGCCGCGCTGCTGACAAGCGGCGCGCGCTACAACCTGTTGGATACGATTCATGTCGCAACCCATGACCGACTCGCTGCTGATCGAACTGTTCACCGAAGAGCTGCCACCCAAGGCGCTGGCGCGCCTGGGCGACGCCTTCGCGCAGGGCCTGTTCGCCGGCCTGGGCGAGCGCGACCTGCTTGAGCCGGGCGCCACCGTGACGCCGTTCGCCACCCCGCGCCGCCTGGCCGCGCTGGTGTCGGGCGTGCGCCGCAGCGCGCCGGACCGCGAGCAGCGCGAGAAGGTCCTGCCGCTGTCGGTGGCGCTGGACGCCAACGGCGAGCCCACCGCGCCGCTGGCCAAGAAGCTGGCTGCGCTGGCCAAGTCGGTCGGCGTTGCCGAGATCGACTGGCAGTCGCTGGAGCGCGCCTCCGACGGCAAGGCCGAGGCCTTCTTCTACCGCTATACCGCGCGCGGCGCCGAACTGGCTGCCGCGGTGCAGGCAGCGCTGGAAGACACCATTGCGAAGCTGCCGATCCCCAAGGTCATGAGCTACCAGCGCCCGGACGGCAGCACCGTGCATTTCGTGCGCCCGGCGCACAGCCTGATCGCACTGTTCGGCGCCGAGATCCTGCCGGTGACGCTGCTGGGGCTGCAGGCCAGCAACCTGACCCAGGGCCACCGCTTCCTGTCGCATGGCGTGATCGAGATCGCGCATGCCAATGATTATGCGCAGCGGCTGGAATCCGCCGGCCACGTGGTCGCCAGCTACGCCGAGCGCCGCGAGCGCATGCGCGCCGCGCTGCTCAAGGAAGCCGGCGCCGACCAGGTGATCATGCCCGAGTCGCTGCTCGATGAAGTCAATTCGCTGGTGGAATGGCCGGTGGTCTATGCCTGCCATTTCGAGGAAGCCTTCCTGGCGGTGCCGCAGGAATGCCTGATCCTGACCATGCAGACCAACCAGAAGTACTTTGCGCTGACCGATGCCGACGGCCACCTGCGCAACCGCTTCCTGATCGTGTCGAACCTGGCCACCGAGACGCCGCAGTCGATCATCACCGGCAACGAGCGCGTGGTGCGCCCGCGCCTGGCCGATGCCAAGTTCTTCTTCGACCAGGACCGCAAGAAGACGCTGGCGTCGCGCGTGCCGCAGCTGGCCAGCGTGGTCTACCACAACAAGATCGGCACCCAGCTGGACCGCGTGCAGCGCCTGCAGCAGATCGCCGGCCATATCGCTGACGCCCTCAACGGCAGCGGCGTGCCGACCGACAAGGCCGCCGCGATGCGCGGCGCCGAACTGGCCAAGGCCGACCTGCTGACCGACATGGTCGGCGAGTTCCCCGAGCTGCAGGGCACCATGGGCACGTACTATGCCCGCCACGACGACGAAGCCGAAGACGTGGCACTGGCCTGCTCCGAACACTACCGTCCGCGCTTTGCCGGCGATGCGCTGCCCGCAGGCGCGGTCAGCACCGCCGTGGCGCTGGCCGACAAGCTCGAGACCCTGGTCGGGATCTGGGGCATCGGCCTGCAGCCCACCGGCGAGAAGGATCCGTTCGCACTGCGCCGCCATGCGCTGGGCATCCTGCGCATGCTGATCGAAAAGCCGCTGGCGTTGTCGCTGTCGTCGCTGCTGGCGCTGACGCAGCAGGCCTTTGCCGGCATCGCTGCAGTCAAGCCGGCACCCGACGCAATCGCCGACTTCCTGTACGACCGCGTGCGCGGCTACCTGAAGGACAAGGGCTACACCACCAACGAAGTCGAGGCCGTGGTCAGCCTGCGCCCGGACCAGCTGCACGACATCCTGGGCCGCATGGAAGCCGTGCGCACCTTTGCCGCGCTGCCCGAGGCCGAGGCCCTGGCCGCCGCCAACAAGCGCATCACCAACATCCTGCGCAAGAACACCGAGCCAGTCGGCGCGGTCGATCCGGCGCTGTTCCGGGAAGAGGCCGAAGGCGCGCTGCACGCCGCCATCGAGCGCGTGCGCCCGGCCGTGGAAGCCGCCTTCGCCAGCGGCGATTTCACCGCCGCGCTGCGCGACCTGGCCCAGCTGCGCGATGCCGTCGACCGCTTCTTCAATGATGTGATGGTGATGGCCGAGGATGCGCAGCTGCGCGCCAACCGCCTGGCGCTGCTGGCTTCGCTGCACGCGATGGCCAACCGCGTGGCCGACATCTCCAAGCTGGCCGCCTGATCTCAGCCACCGGAGCCGCACATGCCGCAGACGCCGCCCAAGTTTGTCATCCTGGACCGCGACGGGGTGGTCAACCTCGACAGCGACCAGTTCATCAAGACGCCCGATGAATGGGTGCCGATCGACGGCAGCCTGGAGGCCATCGCCGCGCTGAACCAGGCCGGCTACCGCGTGGTCCTCGCCAGCAACCAGTCCGGCATCGGCCGCGGGCTGTTCGAGATGAGCGCGCTCAACGCCATGCACGAGAAGATGCACACGTTGCTCGCGCGCCTGGGCGGGCGCGTCGACGCGGTGTTCTTCTGCCCCCATACCGCCGCGGACGGCTGCGACTGCCGCAAGCCCAAGCCCGGCATGCTGGAGCAGATCAGCGAGCGCTTCGGCATCGAGCTCCGCGGCGTGCCCATCGTTGGCGATTCGCTGCGCGACCTGGAAGCCGGCGTGGCGGTCGGTTGCGCGCCGCACCTGGTACGCAGCGGCAAGGGCCAGAAGACCCTCGACCAGGGCGCCCTGCCGCCGGGCACGCAAGTGCACGACGACCTGCTCGCGTTTGCGCGCTGGCTGACCGGCAACGGCGGCGCACAGCGCCCACCCACTCATAGCGCCGGCTGACCGCCCGCATCCATTCCCTATTCGCACCCCCGCCCCCCGCATGACGTTTCTCCGTTCCCTGTTGTTTGCGCTGTACCTGCTGGTGCTGACGCCGCCGTACGCTTGCGCCTGCTTCCTGGTGTTCCCGTTCATGAATGCCGACCAGCGCTTCCGCTTCGTGCGCGGCTGGCCCCTGCTGGTGATCTGGGCCGCGCGCGGCATCTGCGGCATCCAGTACCGCATTGAAGGCCATGAGCATATGGACGTGATGCTCGACAAGCCGGTGGTGCTGCTGTCCAAGCACCAGTCAGCCTGGGAAACCGTGGCCTACGTGGCGCTGATGCCCAAGCCGCTGTGCTTCGTGTTCAAGCGCGAGCTGCTGCTGGTGCCGTTCTTCGGCTGGGCGCTGGGCATGCTGAAGATGGTCCATATCAACCGCAAGGAAGGCACCCGCGCCTTCGCCTCGGCCGCGCGTCAGGGCCGCGAGCGGCTGGCCGAAGGCGCCTGGATCATCATGTTCCCGGAAGGCACGCGCACGCCTTCGGGCCTGGAGAAGGCGCGCTACAAGAGCGGCGGTGCGCGCCTGGCGGTGGAAACCGGCGCCTGGGTGCTGCCGATGGCGGTCAACTCGGGCCGGGTGTGGCCGCGCAATTCGTTCCTGAAGCACCCGGGCATGGTGACGATCTCGGTTGGCCCGGCGATCGCCTCGGCCAACAAGACCGCGGACCAGCTCAACCAGGAGGTGGCGGAATGGATCGAGCGCGATATGCGCCGCATCGATCCGCAGAGCTACCGGAGCGCGGCCCCGGGCGGGCCCGCCGCATGAAGCTGCTGCGACCCGCCACCGACGCCGACGGCGCGCAGCTGGAGCTGCCGCTGGCGGAGTCCGCCCAGGCGCCGCAGCCTGCGGCCCCGCCTGCGCCGGAGCCGCCGCAGCAGCCCGCCTGGCCGGTGCCGCAACCCAATGCACGCCTGCTGCGTATCGGCGAACGGCCGCTGCACTACACGCTCAAGCGCTCGGCGCGCCGCACCATCGGCTTCACCATCGACGACCGCGGCCTGTCGATCACGGCGCCGCGCTGGGTCACGCTGGCGGACATCGAGTCGGCCATCCTGGAAAAACAGCGCTGGATCTTCAACAAGCTGGGCGAGTGGCGCCACCGCGAGTCGCGCCGCGTCCTGCCCACGGTGCAATGGCGCGACGGCGCCAGCCTGCCCTTCCTGGGGCAGCCGCTGACGCTGTCGCTGGAGTCGCCGCTCGGCGCGCTGCTGTTCGATGCCGACCGCCGCGTGCTGCACCTGGCGCTGCCGGGCCATGCCGACGAGCAGCAGATCAAGGACCGCGTGCAGGGCTGGCTGCAGCAGCAGGCACGCCGGCTGCTGGCCGAGCGCCTCGATATCTACGCCGACAAGCTGGGCGTGCGCCACACCGGCTTTGCGCTGACCTCGGCTGCCACGCGCTGGGGCAGCTGCACCGCCGACGGCAAGATCCGGCTGAACTGGCGCCTGATGCATTTCCCGCTGTCGATGATCGACTATGTCGCCGCGCACGAGCTGGCGCACCTGAAGGAAATGAACCACGGCCCGCGCTTCTGGCAGACCGTGGAATCGATCTTCCCCGAGTTCCGCGATGCGCGCGCGCAACTGCGGGCACACCCGCCCGAGCTGTTGCCGACTTTCTGAGCGGGCGGGAGCGGGCCGGTACGTTTCGGCCAAACGCACTAAAATGGCGCCTTCCTATACCTAAAACAGTTGAAGGCCCTCAAATGCGACTCCTCCACACCATGCTGCGCGTCGGCGACATGCAGCGCTCCATCGATTTCTATACCCGCGTGCTCGGCATGCAGCTGCTGCGCCAGAGCGACAACCCTGAGTACAAGTACCGCCTCGCCTTCGTCGGCTACGGCCCCGAGAGCGAGACCGCGGTGCTGGAGCTGACCTACAACTACGGCGTCGACCAGTATGACCTGGGCACGGCCTACGGCCATATCGCGCTGGAGACCGACGATGCCGCGGCCGCCTGCGAGCGCATCCGCGCCGCCGGCGGCAAGGTCACGCGCGAAGCCGGCCCGGTCAAGGGCGGCACCACCGTGATCGCCTTTGTCGAAGACCCGGACGGCTACAAGATCGAACTGATCGAGCGCCATTCGACCCGCGACGCCAGGCGTCCCTGACGGACGCTGGCGATGAGCACGCAAGCCCTGACCCGGCAGCCGCTCGACGGCATCGCCGTGGGCCTGATGGTGGTGCTGTGCGCCGCCTGGGGCCTGCAGCAGGTGGTGATCAAGGTCACCGCGCCGGTGATGGGCGCGGTGCTGCAGGCCGGCGTGCGCTCGGCGGTGGCGGCGTTGCTGGTGTTCGGCTTTGCCGCCTGGCGCGGCACGCCGCTGTGGCGGCGCGACGGCACGCTGAACGCCGGCTTGCTGGCCGGGCTGCTGTTCGGCGCGGAGTTCTTCTGCATCTTCGTCGGGCTGGGACACACCACGGCCTCGCGCATGGCGGTGTTCCTGTACACCGCACCGATCTTCACCGCGCTGGGCCTGCATTTCGTGGTGCCGGGTGAGCGGCTCCACACCTGGCAATGGCTGGGCGTGGCGCTCGCGTTCGCGGGCATGGCACTGGCCTTTGCCGATGGCATTGCCGCGCCGTCGGCGCAGGGCAGCACGCTGCCGGGCGATGCGCTTGGCATCCTCGCCGGCGCACTGTGGGCCGCCACCACCTTGGTGGTGCGCGCCAGCCCGCTGGCCAGCGCCCCGGCCAGCAAGACCCTGCTGTACCAGTTGGCGGTGTCCGCGGTGATGCTGCTGGCGATGGCGGTGGCCGCCGGCCAGACCGCAACCGTGCAGATCGACGGGGTGGTGCTGGCGAGCCTGTTCTACCAGTCAGTGCTGATCGCGTTTGCCAGCTACCTGACCTGGTTCTGGCTGCTGCGGCGCTACCTGGCGTCGCGGCTGTCGGTATTTTCCTTCCTGACGCCGCTGTTCGGGGTCGCCTTCGGCGTGGTGCTGATGCACGACGCGGTGGGCCCGCGCTTTGCCGTGGCGGCACTCCTGGTGCTGGCCGGCATCGTGCTGGTCAATCGCCGCGCCTGAGCGGCGCGGCAAGCGCAATACTGCGGCGGCCGGAGCCGCCGCTGCCTGACGCTCAGCGGCGTGCCTCGAACGAGAACATGCCGAGCGCGTCGCGCACTTCGTCCAGCGTCTGCTGGGTCAGTGCGCGTGCCTTCGCGGTGCCCTGGCGCAGGATGTCGAACACATAGTCCGGATCCTTGGCCAGTTCTTCGCGGCGCGCGCGGATCGGGGCCAGCATGTCCTGCAGGATGCCCTCGACGCGGCGCTTGAGCACCATGTCGCCCAGGCCGCCCTTCCGGTAGTGCTCCTTCAGCGCCTTGACTTCCTCGGTGTTGGGGTCGAACGCATCCAGGTAGGTGAACACCACGTTGCCCTCGACCTGGCCCGGGTCCGACACGCGCAGGTGGTTGGGGTCGGTGTACATGCTGTGCACCGCAGCCTTGATCTGCTCGGGCGAAGCCCCCAGCGCGATCGCGTTGCCCAGCGACTTGCTCATCTTGGCCTTGCCGTCGACGCCAGGCAGGCGGCCGAACTCGGGGATCAGGGCCTTGCATTCGGGCAGCACTTCGCGGCCGACCTGGTGGTTGATGCGGCGCACGATCTCGTTGGTCTGCTCGATCAGCGGCGCCTGGTCTTCGCCCACCGGCACCACGTGGGCCTTGAAGGCAGTGATGTCCGCGGCCTGCGATGCCGGGTAGCACAGGAAGCCGGCCGGGATGTCGCGGCCAAAGCCACGCGCCTGGATCTCTTCCTTGATGGTCGGGTTGCGCTCGAGCCGCGCCACCGTGACGAAGTTCAGGTACATCAGCGTCAGCTCGGCCAGCGCCGGCAGGTGCGACTGCACGGTGATGGTGGTCTTGGCCGGGTCGATGCCCACGGCCAGGTAGTCCAGCGCCACTTCCAGCACGTTGCGGCGCACCTTGTCGGGATCGTGCGCGTTGTCGGTCATGGCCTGGGTGTCGGCCAGCAGCACGTATTGCTCATGCGTGTCCTGCAGCGTCACGCGGCTCTTCAGCGAGCCGACATAGTGGCCAAGGTGCAGCGGGCCGGTGGGACGGTCGCCGGTCAGGATCACGGGACGCCGGTTGGTTTGGGTCTGGGCTGTCATGGGACGGTCTTGCACGAAATAGTCGCGGGAAATTCGGGAATCGGGATGCGCGGGCCTCAGGCGGCCTGTCCGGCCCGGCCGGATGGCGTACCACCGAGGCGCCGGGCCAGTTCGACATATTCGCCGACGGGCACTTCCTCGGCGCGGCGGCCGAGGTCGAAGCCCATCGCATCGAAGTCGACCTGGTCGCGCAGGAACGAGAGCGTGTTGCGCAGCACCTTGCGCCGCTGCGAGAACGCTGCAGTGACCACGTCGCCCAGCACGGTGATGTCGCAATCGGCATGCGGCGAACGCAGCCGGCCGTCGCTGTGGCGCGGCCACGGGATCATGCGGACCACGGCGGAATCGACCTTGGGCGGCGGATTGAAGGCGCCCGGCGGTACGTCCAGCACGTGTTCCATGTAGTAGCGCACCTGCAGCATGATCGAGAGCCGGCCGAAGGCCTTGCTGCCGGGTTCGGCCACCATGCGCTCCACCACCTCTTTCTGCAGCATGAAGTGCTGGTCGCGCACGTGGTCGGCGAAATCCATCAGGTGGAACAGCAGCGGGCTGGAGATGTTGTACGGCAGGTTGCCGACGATGCGCAGCGGGCGGCCGGGCACGGCGAGCTTGTCGAAATCGAACGCCAGCGCATCGCCGGCGTGGACCTGCAGGCGCTCGCCATAGCGGCGGCGCAGGCGCTCGACCAGATCGCGATCCAGCTCAACCACCTGCATCTGCGGGATCCGTTCGAGCAGCGGGTCGGTCAGCGCGCCCAGGCCGGGGCCGATCTCGACCAGCACGTCGTCGGCCTGCGGGCTGATGGCATTGACGATGCCGTGGATGATGGTGTCGTCGACCAGGAAGTTCTGCCCGAATCGTTTGCGGGCCACATGGCCCTGGTGCACGTTTGAACGCATGGGTTATTCGTCCGGCTTCAGCATGGCGGCTGCAGGCCGGAATGGGTGTGGCCAGGATGGCTGCCCGTGGCACCGTTGCTGCCAGGGCGCCGGCCATTGGCGTGGCCGGCCATGGTGACCGCACTGCGGATGGCCTCGATCATGCTGCCGTGTTCGGCCTGGCCGGTGCCGGCAAGGTCGAGCGCGGTGCCATGGTCCACCGAGGTGCGGATAAAGGGCAGCCCCAGCGTGATATTCACGCCGTGGCCGAAGGTGCCGTATTTCAGTGGCGCCAGCCCCTGGTCATGGTACATCGCCAGCACGCAGTCGGCATCGCGCAGGTGGCGCGGCTGGAACAGCGTGTCGGCCGGAAAGGGCCCGCGCGCGTCGATGCCGGCATCTTTGGCCTGCGCCAGCGCGGGCGTGATGATGTCGATCTCTTCGCGGCCCATATGGCCGCTTTCGCCGGCGTGCGGGTTCAGGCCCGTGACCAGGATGCGCGGCCGCGAGATGCCGAAGTAGCGGCGCAGGTCGGCATCGATGATCGACAGTGTCTGCACCAGCAGCGGCACCGACAGCGCATCGGGCACCGCGCGCAGCGGCAGGTGGGTGGTGGCCAGCGCCACGCGCAGCATGGCGCCGTCGTGCGCGGGCTGCGGACCGGCCAGCATCATCACCACGCGCGGCACGCGGGCGCTCTCGGCCAGGTATTCGGTATGGCCGGTGAAGGGGACGCCGGCGTCGTTGATGGTGCTCTTCTGCACCGGCGCCGTGATCATTGCGGCATACCGGGGCGCGGCCTTGCCGCGCGCGCGGCAGCCGCGGATGGCGGCATCGAGCAGCTTCAGCACATAGGGGCCGTTGCGCGCGTCGAGCCGCCCGGCCTCGCACGCGACCGCCAGCGGGATGTCCTCGACCACCACGTCGCCGTCGGCAATGCGCCGCTCCCAGGCGTGCGTGGCGCCCAGCGCCGCGGCGCGATCGGCCAGCAGGCGGGCATCGCCCAGCACATGGAAGCGGTATTGCCCGCCGCCGACGCCATTGTTGGCGCCCGCCAGCTGCAGCAACGCCCCGATGGTGATATCGGGACCGATGCCGGCGGGTTCTCCGGTCGAGATGGCAAGGGCTAGCGGGTCGGGCATGTCAGGTCAGCGGATCGGGGACCGGCGCTTCAGCGCTGCCGGTTGACCCGGTACTCCACGTACGCCTGCGAGCGCAGCTGGCGCACCCAGTCATCATAGGCTGCGCGCAGCTTCTGTTCGCGGACTTCGGCACGGGCGAAGTCGCGCTGCTTCTCGGGCGACATCTCGGTCTCGCGCCGGTTGAGCACCTGGATCAGGTGCACGCCGAACTGCGTGACCACCGGCTCCGAGATCTCGTTCGGGCGCAGGCGGCTCATCGCCTGCTCGAACTCGGGCACCAGCTCGCCCGGCGAGACCCAGCCGAGGTCGCCGCCGTTCTGCGCCGAGCCGTCCTGCGAGAAACGCTTGGCCGCGTCGGCAAAATCGCCGCCGTGGGTGATGCGGTCGCGCAGCGTGCTGAGCTGGCGGCGCGCCTCGGCTTCGGGCATGTTGGGGCCGGTGCGGATCAGGATGTGGCGCACCTGGGTCTGGGTGATCTTCGAGGCCGCGGCCGGGCTGGATGCCGGCGCCGCGCGCTTGGCCACCAGCTTGACCACATGGAAGCCCGCCGCGCTTTCCACCACCTGCGGCGCCACCCCGCCAGCCTGCAGGTCGACCACGGCGTTGGCGAACAGTGCCGGCAGGCGGCCGATCTCGCGGAAGCCCATCGCGCCGCCCTGGGCCGCCTCGGGGCCCTCGGAATTGGCCTGCGCCAGCTGCGCGAAGTCGGCACCGCCCTGGGCCTGCTTGAGCAGCCCTTCGGCCTTGGCGCGCTGCGCCTGCTTCTGTGCGTCCGAGGCATTCTCGGGCACGCGCACGAGGATCTGCGCCACGTTGTATTCGGTCGGGCCGCTGGCGGCGCCCTGGCCGCCGCGCGCCGCCAGGTAGTTGTCGATCTCGCCGTCGTAGACCTGCACCTTGGAATCGACCTCGCGCTCGCGCAGGCGGATCACCTGTACCTGCTTGCGCAGTTCCTCGCGGTACTTGGTCCAGGTCATGCCACTGGCCTCGACGCGGCGGCGCAGCTCGGTCGCGTTCAGCCGGTTCTGCTGTGCCACCGATTCGATGGCGCGGTCGATTTCCTGGTCGGTCACGCGGATGCCGGCCTCCTGTGCGGCCTGGGTCTGCACGCGCTCCATTACGAGGCGCTCGAGCACCTCGCCCAGCAGGTCGGCGCGCGCGGGCACCGGGCGGCCGGCGGCACGCAGCTGGCCTTCGATCTCGTCGGCACGGTCGAGCAGCTCGCGCCGCGTGATCACGCTGTTGTTGACGACTGCCACCACTTCGTCGACCAGTTGCGAACGCTTCTGGCCGCCGGCCTGGGGCACGCCCAGCTTGGGCTGGCTCGACGGCGTCGCGACGTCAGACGCCTGCGGCACGAAGATGCCACTGGAGCGCGGCGCCGTCCCGGGCGCCTTGAGCTGCGCGGCAGCCGGCACCGTCATGGCGGCCAGCACGGCCGGCAGCAGCAAGCGATGCCAGGACGTCAGGAGAAAGGAAAACACGGCGAATTCTTGACGTTTCATCGTAATCCGTCATTCATAGTGATCGAACTGGGTCGTCGGCACCGGCTTGGCCGACACGGGCTCATAGCCGGGCACGTTCAGGCGCAGGATGTTCAACGGGTTGGAACCGATCTTGGAAAGGCCACGGAACTCCACCTGCAGGAAGACCCGCCCGGTGTAGCCTTGCGTGGTGTTGCGGAAGCGCTGGTAGACCACGCGGCCGACCCAGCAGTCGGCGGCGTACTCGACGCCGGCCAGCGCATCGACCATCTGGCTTGCGGCCAGGTCGAAGGCAAAGCGTGCGATGCCGTAGGCACGGCGCGTGATCGGCCACTGGCTTGACACCTCGAACTGGTCGATCGCGGTGTTGTCGGTCACCGAGGTCGGGCGGCGGTAGCGGTAGCCTGCGTTAATCACCTTGCGCGACTCGGGCCGGTAAGAGACCGCCACGTTGCCGTAGTTGATCCGGTCGCTGTCCGGGTTGTACTGCACCCCCGCGTCCAGGTAATAGCCGCGGAACATCTGGATGGTGGTGGCCGCCAGCAGATCCGAGAAACCCGCCTTGGGATCCGCCAGCGTGCCGTTGATCTGCACGCGCTGGCCGGTGAAGTCGTAGCGCTGCGCGATGGTGCCGCGGAAGCGCTCGATTCCGGTGTCGGCTTCGATCAGGCGCGTGGTCAGGCCGCCGGTCAGCTTGTTGTTGTCGGCAATGCGGTCGTAGCCAGAGAACGGATTTTCGGTAAAGATGGTTCCGTATCCGAAATCCGCTTGCACCGTGTCGAACAGCGGGAACTGGCTCTGGTCGTGGAACGGCGTGTACACGTAGAACAGGCGCGGCTCCAGCGTCTGCACATAGTTCACGCCAAACAGGCGGCTGATGGTTGGCGCGTCGCGCTCAAAAGTCATGCCAGAATCCAGGCTGACAGTCGGCAGCGCGCGCGAGAAATTATTCTGCGCGGTCGGCGTGTTGGTGGCCGCCTCCATCTGGTACTGCGCCGCATTGAAGCTAACCTTCGGCGTCACGTACCAGCCCGCCCGCACGATCGGGTAGCTGATGCTCGGCTGGATAAACATGCGCTCGCCCTGCGGCTGCTGGAAGCCGGTGGACGTCAGCGGAATGCGGAAGCGCGTGTAGTCCGCTTCCACCTGCACGTCGAAGCCGCCCAGGTCATAGCGGATGTACTTGCCGTTGAGCTGCGGCACGCGCTCGTATGACGGTTCGCTTGGACGCAGGGTCTGGAACTTCTGCACCCGCGCGAGTACCGTGAAATCCTGCCAGTTGTAGGTAACGCCGCCTTCCTGCGCGTACTGGCGCAGCGTCGATTGCGCCACGCTGCGGTTGAAGTCGTCCGGATACTGATCGTCGGACACCCGGTTCAGGTTCAGGTAGGCATTGAGACCCTTGGCCAGGTTCTGGTTGTGCTGGAACGAGTAGGCCCAGCGATTCGAGTTGGTCTTCTTGTCGTCGGGCAGGAACTCAGCGCGCAAGCGTCCGGAGTAGCCCTGGCCAAGGTAGCGATACTCGCCGCCAAGCTGCAAGCCGCGCTCCGTCATCAGCCGCGGATAGATGGTCAGGTCGCGGTTTGGCGCAATATTGACGTAGTACGGCGTGGTCAGGTCGAAGCCCGCACGCGAACTGTAGCCCATCAGCGGCGGCAGGAAACCGCTGCGGCGGTCGTCGTTCAGCGGAAAGCTGAACGCCGGCGCCGCAGCGATCGGCACGCCGAAGAAATTCAGCACGCCGCCGTAGGCCACGCCCACCTGGCGGTCGTTGTCCAGGTCGATCCGGTTCGCGCTGAAATACCAGTCGGCGTTGTCCGGCGAACAGGTGGTGTATGACGCGTGCCTGGCGGTGCTGCGGTCCTTGTCCAGGAAGTCGATGCGCTCGGCCTTGCCCGAGCCGCCGGTCTGCTGGAAATAATAGTCCGGCGACAGCATATAGCCTTCGTTGGCCTCGACCTTCATCCGCGCCTCGGGACCGACCGCCAGCGTGCCGCTGCGCGACATGCGCACATTGCCCTGAGCAAAGGCTTCGTCGGTGTCCTGGTCGTAGGTCAGCTTGTCGCCCTTGATCGCACCGCCGTCACGGCGCAGCTCGGCATGGCCTTCCAGCTCGACGCCGCGCTCGCTGTAGCCGGTCATGCGGTCGGCCTCGATAAAGGTCGGGGCGTCGGAGCCGGCGTCAGACTGTTTGCCGGGTTCGGCAAGCCGCGGCACCAGTTCGCCGGATTCCACCGGAAGCGGCGGCGCTTTCGGCGCGGCTTCGAACACCGGCTCGACCTGGTCGAGATCGGGGATCGCCGAACCGGACATCTGCGCGTGTGCGCCGGCCGACAGGCTGGCCATGGCCAGCACCAGCGGCCGCAGTGCGCCCGCGTGCAGGCCGCCGGCGCGCCTGGCTCGGGCAGGAACGCTGGTTGGGGCAGGCGAAGGCAAGGCCCTGTTGTTCGGTGATCGTCGTTGTTCGGTCATTCGCACGGGTTGTCAGTCTCGGCGTCGGCTGCGGCCCGCCTGCAAGCCGCCAGCCCCCGCCGGAGCAGGCTGCGGGGCACCGAATGGCCCCACCCGGGGGCCGCCCGGCGCCCGGGTCTGGTCGGGTATTATACGGGGCAACCTAGGGTCGCCTTCCCGCTTACTTTCGGTTTCATTTACGTTTCCACTCTGCGCCCGTTCCCCACACGTATCTGTATGGCAGCTCTCCCCCACGACCCGCGCCTGGACCAGCTCAAGGCCTGGGTATCCGGACTTGGCCCGACTTGGTCCGCCGATCCCGATTCCTGCGCCCCCGCCTCGGCCGACGCCAGCTTCCGGCGCTATTTCCGCGTCAGCACCGGCCATCCGGCGCATCCCACCGCCATCGTGATGGACGCCCCGCCGGCGCACGAGGACTGCCGCCCGTTCATCCACGTATGCGGGCTGTTCGGCGCGGCCGGCGTGACCGTGCCGACCGTGCTGGCGCAGGACCTGGAGCAGGGTTTCCTGCTGCTGGCCGACCTTGGCAACCAGACCTACCTGTCGCGGCTCGATGACTCCACCGCCCACGCCATGTACGCCGACGCGGCCGCCGCGCTGGTCCGCATCCAGGCCGCCACCCACCCCGGCGAACTGCCGGCCTACGACCGCGCGCTGCTGCAGCGCGAGCTCGACCTGTTCCCGCAGTGGTATGTGGCCAGGCACCTGGGCGCCACTCTGACCGAGGCCCAGCAGGCGGACCTGCGCGAAGTGACTGAAGCGCTACTCACCAATATCCTTGCGCAGCCGCAGGTCTACGTGCACCGCGATTTCCACTCGCGCAACCTGATGGTGCTCGATGGCGGCGCCAACCCGGGCGTGCTCGACTTCCAGGACGCGGTGATCGGCCCGATCACCTACGACGCGGTCTCGCTATGGCGCGACGCCTATATCGAATGGGACGAGGAGCAGCAGCTGGACTGGCTGATCCGCTACTGGGAGCGCGCGCGCAAGGCCGGCCTGCCGGTCAGCGCCGACTTTGGCGAGTTCTATCGCGATTTTGAGTGGATGGGCCTGCAGCGCCACCTCAAGGTGCTGGGCATCTTTGCCCGCCTGTACCACCGCGACGGCAAGGACGGCTACCTCGCCAACCTGCCGCTGGTGATGAAGTACACCCGCCAGGAGGCCGGCCGCTACACCGAACTGCGCAAGCTGATCCGGCTACTGGACGCGCTCGAAGGCGTGGCCAGCCCGGCCGGCTACACGTTCTGACGCCGTGCCCGACAACCAGCCCGTTCTGCGCGACCACCGCGCGCCCGCCATCACCGCCGCCGGCGAATGGCTGGCCGGCGCGCGCGCGCTCGCGCCGATGCTGCTGGGCGTGGTGCCGTTCGGCCTGATCTACGGCGTGCTGGCCGTCGGCGCCGGCATGCCGGCGTGGCTGGCCTGCGCGATGAGCGTGGTCGTGTTCGGCGGCGCCTCGCAGATGATCCTGACCCAGTTGTGGACCGCCGGCACCCCGGCAGTGGTGATCACGCTGACGGTGGCCATGGTCAACCTGCGCCATGCGCTGTATTCCGCCACCATCGCGCCCACGCTCGCGCACCTGCCGCGGCGCTGGAAGGCGCTGATCGCCTACCTGCTGACCGACGAAGCCTTTGCCGCGATGACGCACCGGCTTGGCGACAGCGGCCCGCGCGCCCGCTACCGCCACTGGTACTACTTCGGCGGCGGCTTCGCGCTGTGGGCCAGCTGGCAGCTGTCGACGCTGGCCGGCGTGCTGGTCGGCGCCCAGGTGCCGCGCGACTGGCCGCTCGACTTCTTCCTGCCGCTGACCTTCATCGGCATCATCGTGCCGGGCCTGAAGCACCGCTCGCACGTGGCCGCGGCGCTGGCCGCCAGCGTGCTGGCGGTGGCCTGCTACAGCCTGCCGCACAAGCTCGGGCTGATGGTGGCGGCGCTCGGCGGCATTGCCGTGGGCATGCTGCTGCTGGGCCGCGGCAACCGCCCCGGGCAACGCCCGGCCAGCCGTGGCGCCGATGCCACGCCAGGCGGAACAGCCGGCAAGGAGGCCGCATGAGTGCGATGACCCTGCTGTGGGTCTTCCTTGCCGCGGGCCTGGCAACCTTCCTGATCCGCCTGTCGTTCATCGCCGTGGAAGGCCGCGTGCGGCTGCCGTCGTGGTTCCGCACCGCGCTGCAGTTCGTGCCGGCAGCGATGCTGTCGGCGCTGATCGCCCCTGACCTGCTGATGCAGCATGGCGAGCTTGCCCTCACCCCCGCCAACGCGCGGCTGGTGGCCGGCGTGGTGGCCATCCTGATCGCCGCTCGAACCCGCAGCGTGGGCTGGACCATCGCCGGTGGCATGGCCGCGCTGCTTGCCCTGGAGGCTCTGTTCTGATGAAGGCCATGATCTTCGCCGCCGGCCGCGGCGACCGCATGCGTCCGTTGACCGATACCTGCCCCAAGCCGCTGCTGGCGGTGGGCGGCAAGCCACTGATCGTCTGGAAGATCGAGGCGCTGGCGCGTGCCGGCCTGCGCGACATCGTCATCAACCATGCCTGGCTGGGCGGACAGATCGAAGCCGCGCTGGGAGACGGCAGCCGTTTTGGCGTACGGCTGGCCTATTCTGCCGAGGGCACTGCGCTGGAAACCGCCGGTGGTATCGCACAGGCCCTGCCGCTGCTGTCCGCGCACCCGGAGCGCGGCGAGATCTTCCTGGCCGTGTCGGGCGACATTTTCTGCGACTACGACTTCCGCAGGCTGTTGCCTCGCGCGCACGACATGGCCGGCGCGCCCGCCCCGCGCATGCACCTGGTGATGGTGCCCAACCCGGACTTTCACCCGAACGGCGACTTCACCTTGCAACCGAACGGGCTGCTGACGCTCGACGGGACACTGGCCAACGGTGGCGAACGGCTGACATTCGGCAATATCGGCCTGTACGACACGCGCCTCTTCACCGCCATCGAACCTGGCACCAAAATGCCGATGACACCCTACTACTGGGAGGCCATCGAGGCCGGCGCCGCTACCGGCGAACGCTTCGACGGGCGCTGGGAGAACGTGGGCACGCCGGCGCAGCTGGCCGAGCTGGATGCGGCGCTTGCGACAGCAGCGCCTGTGGCGGCGCACGGGCGCTAGGTCGACTGACTGGGCGGGGGCTGGCAAGGCGCCCGGACGATCCCGCGGCCAGCGAGGCGCCAGCGGCGGTAGAATCGCCCTGATCCTCCTCATCCCAGGCCCTACCATGTCCTCACCCGACAACGCCCTCCTCGCCGCCTGCCGCGACCGCCGCGCCCGTGTGCTGCAGCACCTGCGCGCCGGCGGCGGCGGTGTGGCGATCCTGCCCACGGCGCCGGAAGCCATGCGCAACCGCGACAGCGACTACCCGTACCGGCACGACAGCTATTTCTATTACCTGAGCGGCTTTACCGAGCCCGAGGCCGTGCTGGTGCTGGTGGCCGGCGCGCCGGGCGACCCCGCCGATGCCGACCGCAGCATCCTGTTCTGCCGCCCCAAGCATGAAGAGCGCGAGATCTGGGACGGTTTCCGTTTCGGCCCGGATGGCGCGCGCGCCGTGTTCGGCTTCGATGAAGCGCATTCGGTCGAAGAGATCGACGCCGCGCTGCCGCCGCTGCTGGCCAACCGCGCGCAGATTGCCTACCCGCTGGCCGACTCGACCCGCACCGACGTGCAGATGCGGCGCTGGATGGACGCCGTGCGCATGCAGGGCCGCGCCGGGGTCGCCGCGCCGTCGGTTGCGCTCGACATCCGCACCGTGCTCGACGAAATGCGCCTGTTCAAGGATGCCGGCGAGCTGGCCACCATGCGCCGCGCGGCGCAGATCTCCGCCGGCGCCCATGTACGGGCCATGCAGGCCACCCGCGCCGGACTGCGTGAATACCACCTGGAGGCGGAACTGCTCTATGAGTTCCGCCGCCATGGCGCGCAGAGCGTGGCCTATAACTCGATCGTCGCGGCCGGCCCCAACGCCTGCGTGCTGCACTACCGCGCCGGCCCCGCCGAACTGAGGGACGGCGACCTCTGCCTGATCGATGCCGGCTGCGAGTTCGACGGCTACGCCTCGGACATCACCCGCACCTTCCCGGTCTCGGGCCGCTTCTCGCCGGCGCAGCGAGAGCTGTACGACCTGGTGGTGGCCGCGCAGGACGCCGCCATCGCCGAGACCCGCGCCGGCGTGCCCTACAACGTGCCGCATGACGCCGCCGTGCGCGTGCTGGCGCAGGGCATGCTCGATACCGGCCTGCTCGACCGCAACAAGGAAGGCACGCTCGACGACGTGCTCGCCAGCGGCAGCTACCGCCGCTTCTACATGCACCGCACCGGCCACTGGCTTGGCATGGATGTCCATGACGTGGGCGAATACCGCGTGGCCAGCCACGGCGGCGAAGGCGAGCGCCCGTGGCGGCCGCTGCAGCCGGGCATGGTGCTGACCATCGAGCCCGGCATCTATGTGCGCCCGGCCGAGGACGTGCCCGAGCGCTACTGGCATATCGGCATCCGCATCGAGGACGACGCCGTGGTCACCGACGGCGACTGCGAGCTGATCACGCGCGGCGTGCCGGTGCTGGCCGACGAGATCGAGGCGCTGATGCGCGATAACGCCAATGCTGCCGGAGGTCTGCGATGATCGGCTGGCTGCGCAGGATCTTTCCGGGCCAGGCCCGCAGCGGCAGCAATGCTGGCAGCGACCGCCGGCCCGATCCGTCCGAACCCTTCATCATCAACCTGTACGACGACCGCGTGGTGGTGCACCGCCCCGACGGCCAGCGCGAGGAAGTCGCCTGGGACACGCTCGAGCGCGTGGTGGTCCGGGTGTCCGACCGCGCGCCCTGGGCCGGCACGGCCTGGCTGATCCTGATCGGCACGCCCGATTCGGGCCAGGGCTGCGTGGCGCCGCTGAATGCCGCCAACCATGGTGCACTGCTTGAGCAGCTGCGCGCACTGCCGGGTTTCAACCACCAGAAGCTCGAGAACGCGCTGCGCGACGCCGCGGCCGGCAAATCGCGCTCGGATGCGATCTGCTGGAAGCGCGATGCGGCAGCACCAACGGAGGCGGATGCGGGTCATGCAGGAGGCAGCGACGATGCCGGCCGCGCAGCCTGATTTCCAAAGCCTGCGCGATATCGCCATCGTCGGCGGCGGCCCGGTCGGGCTGGCGCTGGCCTGCCAGTTGCTCCGCACTACCAGCTGGCGCCTGACACTGGTCGATGCCGCCACGCCGGCGCGCGCCGCGCGCGATCCGCGCGCGATCGCGCTGTCGCATGGCAGCCGCCAGCTGCTGGAGCAGATCGGCGCCTGGCCGGTGCCCGGCAGCCCGATCGAGCATATCCATGTCTCGCAGCGCGGCCGCTTCGGCCATGTGCGGCTGCACCATGACGACTACGGCGTGCCGGCGCTCGGTTACGTGGTCCGCTACGGCGACTTGTGCGAGGCACTGGAGCGCGCGCTCGCCCATGCCGCGCAGGCGGCGGGCGAAGGCCGGCTGCAGCGTGTGTTCGAGACCCGCATCGACCAGATCGCACAGGATCCTGCGCCGAGCGCCGCGGACGATCCCGATGCCGGCGCCGTGCAACTGGCCGGCACCGGCCACGACGGCCAGGTGGCACACCTGGCCGCGCGCCTGGTGGTGCAGGCCGAGGGCGGGCTGTTCCACCAGCAGGCCGCCCACCAGGGCCGCGGCGCGCGCACGCGCGACTACCGCCAGACCGCGGTGATCGCCCATGTGACCTGCTCGCGCCCGCAGCCGGGCTGGGCCTGGGAGCGCTTTACCGACGAAGGCCCGCTGGCGCTGCTGCCGCACGAGGAGCATGGCGTGCCGGGCTATGCGCTGGTGTGGTGCTGCCCGCCGGACCAGGCCGCGCGGCGCATCGCGCTGCCGGAAGCGGAGTTCGCGGCGGAACTGGGCCGGGCCTTTGGCGACCGCATGGGCCATTTCACGCTGGCCGGCAAGCGCCATGCCTTCCCGCTCGGCCTGAATGCGGCCCCGGTGACCGTCAACGGCCGCGTGGCGGCGGTCGGCAATGCCGCGCAAACGCTGCACCCGGTGGCCGGACAGGGACTCAACCTGGGCTTGCGCGACGCCTTCGCGCTGGCCGATTCGCTGCGCAGCGCCTGCACGCCGCAGGCGCTGCAAGCCTTCGCCAGCCGCCACCGGCTCGACCGCGCCGTCACCATCGGCGTGACCGACCTGCTGCCACGTGTGTTCGGCATCGCCTACCCGCTGGCCGCGCACGCGCGGGGCGCGTCGCTGGCCGTGCTGGCCTGCCTGCCGCCGCTGCGGCATGCGCTGGCGCGCCACATGATGTTCGGGATGCGTCGCTGACCCCGCCAGTGGCGCAAGCGCCACGCGCATGGCGGCGTTTGCGCCACGGCCCCTGCCCGGTTGCGCTCCGGATGCTCAAATCTTGGGCAATGGCGATGGTTTGGCGGTAGAATCCTGCCCTCGCACATGTCCCAATCCAAGGCCGGCTGCAGTTTCGGCAGGGGCATGTTTTTCCGTTTCGTCTTCCGTCTCAGAGCAGGCTGTCCCGACCCCTTCCCTGGCGCCATCCACGCCGCGAGGGCGCGCTACGGTCACCGGGACGGCCTCTCAGAACCGCCGCCCAACCGTGCAGATCGGACCTCACCAACTCCGCAACAACCTGTTTGTCGCCCCGATGGCGGGCGTGACGGACCGGCCCTTCCGCCAGCTGTGCAAGCAGCTCGGCGCGGGCTATGCGGTGTCGGAAATGGTGGCGTCCAACGCACAGCTGTGGAAGAGCGAGAAAACCATGCGCCGCGCCAACCACGCCGGCGAGGTCGAACCCATCGCCGTGCAGATCGCCGGCGCCGAGCCGTCGATGATGGCCGAGGCCGCGCGCTACAACGTGGACCGCGGCGCGCAGATCATCGACATCAACATGGGCTGCCCGGCCAAGAAGGTGTGCAACGTCGCCGCCGGCTCGGCCCTGCTGCAGAACGAGCCGCTGGTGGTGCGCATCGTTCAGGCCGTGGTCGGCGCCGTGGGCGACCGGGTGCCGGTCACGCTGAAGATCCGCACCGGCTGGAACCGCGAGAACCGCAATGCGCTGCGCATCGCGCACATGGTCGAGGACGCGGGCATCAGCATGCTGACCATCCACGGCCGCACCCGCGCCGACCTGTACCACGGTGACGCCGAGTACGAGACCATTGCCGCGGTCAAGGCAGCGGTCTCGATCCCGGTGGTCGCCAACGGCGACATCACCACGCCGCAGAAGGCAAAGCAAGTACTGGCGCTGACCGGCGCGGACGCGATCATGATCGGCCGCGCGGCGCAGGGCCGGCCCTGGCTGTTCCGTGAGATCGAGCACTTCCTGAAGACCGGCGAGATGCTGCCGTCGCCGGAAGTGGCCGAGATCCGTGCCATCATGAATGCGCACCTGGAAGACCACTACGCCTTCTATGGCGAATTCACCGGCGTGCGCACCGCGCGCAAGCATATTGCCTGGTACACGCGCGGGCTGCGCGGCGCCAACCTGTTCCGCCACCGCATGAACACACTGGAGAGCACCGCCGAACAACTGGCGGCGGTCAATGCGTTCTTCGACGAGCAGGCGCAGATCTCTGACCGGCTGGTGTACGTGGACGACGCAGCACAAGACCAAGACGAAGCGAACAACAACAAAAACGGGGAGTTGCTTGCCGCATGAGCCGCAACGCTATCGACCAGTGTATCCGGGAAAGCCTGGACACTTATTTTCGCGACCTGGACGGCGAAGAGCCGTCGAATATGTACAACATGGTGCTCGAGGCGGTCGAACGGCCGCTGCTGGAAGCCGTGATGGTGCGCGCCGAGCGCAACCAGTCGCTGGCCGCCGCCTATCTGGGCATCAATCGCAATACGCTGCGCAAGAAGCTGCAGCAGCACGGTTTACTTTGAATTTGAAGCGTCTCCCACAGCCATGATCAAGCAAGCCCTACTCTCCGTTTCCGACAAGACCGGCATCGTCGATTTCGCGCGCGAACTGAACGCGCTCGGCGTCACGCTGCTTTCCACCGGCGGCACCGCCAAGCTGCTGGCCGACAGCGGCCTGCCCGTGACGGAGGTGGCCGACTACACCGGCTTCCCGGAAATGCTCGACGGCCGCGTCAAGACACTGCATCCCAAGGTCCACGGCGGCATCCTGGCGCGCCGCGACCTGCCCGAGCACATGGCCGCGCTGGCCGAGCACGACATCCCGACCATCGACCTGCTGGTGGTGAACCTGTACCCGTTCCAGCAGACCGTGGCCAAGGATGACTGCACCCTGCCCGACGCGATCGAGAACATCGACATCGGCGGCCCGACCATGCTGCGTTCGGCGGCCAAGAACCATCGCGACGTGACCGTGATCGTCGACCCGGCCGACTACGCCGTGGTGCTCGACGAAATGCGCGCCAACGCCAACAGCGTCGGCTACGACACCAATTTCCGCCTGGCCACCAAGGTGTTCGCGCACACCGCCCAGTACGACGGCGCCATCACCAACTACCTGACCAGCCTGGGTGCCGACAAGTCGCACCAGGGCCGCAGCGCCTACCCGCAGACGCTGAACCTCGCCTTCGACAAGGTGCAGGAAATGCGCTACGGCGAGAACCCGCACCAGTCCGCCGCGTTCTACCGCGACCTGAGGGCCGTGGACGGCGCGCTGGCCAACTACGTGCAGCTGCAGGGCAAGGAACTGTCGTACAACAACATCGCCGACGCCGACGCGGCCTGGGAATGCGTCAAGTCGTTCGACGCCGCCAGCGGCGCCGCCTGCGTCATCATCAAGCACGCCAACCCGTGCGGCGTGGCGCTGGGCGCGAATGCGCTGGAAGCGTATGACAAGGCCTTCAAGACCGATTCGACCTCGGCCTTCGGCGGCATCATCGCCTTCAACGTCGAGCTGGACGAAACCGCCGCGCAGGCCGTGGCCAGGCAGTTCGTCGAAGTGCTGATCGCCCCGTCGTTCAGCGCCGGCGCGCGTGCCGTGTTCGCGGCCAAGCAGAATGTGCGCCTGCTGGAGATCCCGTTGGGCCAGGGCATCAACCAGTATGACTTCAAGCGTGTCGGCGGCGGCCTGCTGGTGCAGAGCCCGGACGCCAGGAACGTGCAGCCGTCCGAGCTGCGCGTGGTGACGCGCCGCCACCCGAACCCGAAGGAAATGGACGACCTGATGTTCGCCTGGCGCGTGGCCAAGTTCGTCAAGTCCAATGCCATCGTGTTCTGCGGCGGCGGCATGACGCTGGGCGTGGGCGCGGGCCAGATGAGCCGCGTGGATTCGGCCCGCATCGCCAGCATCAAGGCGCAGAATGCCGGCCTGACGCTGGCCGGCTCGGCAGTGGCCTCGGACGCGTTCTTCCCGTTCCGTGACGGCCTGGACGTGGTGGTCGACGCGGGCGCGACCTGCGTGATCCAGCCGGGCGGCTCGATGCGCGACGACGAAGTGATCGCCGCCGCCGACGAACGCGGCATCGCCATGGTGGTGACCGGCACGCGCCACTTCCGCCACTAAGCACTGGCAGGCTTGCGGCCTTGCCTGGCAAGGCCGCCGGCTCCGAAGCGGTTTCGTTCTCCTGCAAGGGAAAGCGAAACCGCTTTTTGCCTTAGGTGCCGGTGCAAAAAGCAATACACTAGCGACGGCATCCATCCTACCCACCCAATGCGAATCCTAGGCATCGACCCCGGCCTGCGCACCACCGGCTTCGGCGTGATCGAGAAGCACGGCAACAAGCTTGCCTACGTGGCCTCGGGCACGATCAAGAGCGACGGCAATTCAACGTTGCCGGAACGGCTGAAGACGCTCTACGACGGCATCAGCGAAGTGTCGCGCACCTATGCACCCGACTGCGCGGCGATCGAGAAGGTCTTCGTCAACGTCAACCCGCAGTCCACGCTGCTGCTCGGCCAGGCCCGCGGCGCGGCGATCTGCGGGCTGGTGGGCTACGGCTTGCCGGTGTTCGAGTACACCGCGCTGCAGCTCAAGGTGGCGGTGGTCGGCTACGGCCGCGCCAACAAGGCGCAGGTGCAGGAAATGGTGACGCGGCTGCTGATGCTGCCCGGCCAGCCCGGCAGCGATGCGGCCGATGCGCTCGGCGTGGCGATCTGCCATGCCAACGGCAGCGATACCCTGGGCACGCTGTCGGGCCTGGCGCCCGACCTGGTGCGCAAAGGCATGCGCGTGCGGCGCGGGCGGCTGGTCGGCTGAACACGCCAGCGGCTGGCGCTTGCTGTGCCCGCTTCCCCATCTCTTACAATCGGGCCTTGGTCTCACCACAGGAACGCTGCATGCCTAGTCAGTCCCGGTTGAGCGCGCCGCGCCGGCGCCCCAGCCTCTTCCCTGTTCTTGCCTTCCGGCGTTGGCTGTTTCCGGCCGCCGCGGCCTGCGCCGCGCTGGTCGCGGGCTGCGCCACCGCGCCGCGCCCTAAGCCCGTGTCCGCGGCTCCGGTGCCGGCACCCGCCGCGAGCGCTGCGCCTGCGGCCGCCGCCACCCAGCCTCCCAAACCGCTGGTGATCGCCCATCGCGGCGCCAGCGCGCTGCGCCCCGAACATACACTTGCCGCCTACGCCAAAGCCATCGAGGACGGCGCCGACGCCATCGAGCCCGACCTGGTCATGACACGCGACGGCGTGCTGGTAGCGCGCCACGAGAACGACATCACCGGCACCACCAACGTGGCCGAACTGCCGCAGTTCGCCGAGCGCAAGCGCACCAAGGTGATCGACGGCGAGCGCCTGAGCGGCTGGTTCACCGAAGACTTCACGCTGGCGGAGCTCAAGACGCTGCGCGCGCGTGAGCGCATCCCGCGCCTGCGCCCGGACAATGCGCGCCTGAACGACCAGTTCGAGGTGCCGACCTTCGACGAGATCGTGCGCCTGGCCGAGCAGGCCGCGCTGCGCACCGGCAAACCCATCGGCATCTACGCAGAGCTGAAGCACCCGAGCTACTTCCGCGGCATCGGGCTGCCGCTCGAGGACAAGCTGGTGGCCGCGCTGCGGGCACAACCCTACCTGCGCAACGCACCCGTGTTTATCCAATGCTTCGAGACCGGCAGCCTGCGCGCGCTGCGGCGCACGCTTGGCAGCGGGCAGCACAACGTGAAGCTGGTGCAGCTCATCGGCAACCCGCGCAAGGGCCCGGCCGACTGGAAGCTGGCGGGCGACGGCCGCACCTTCGGCGACATGCTGGGCGCGACCGGCCTGCGCGAGGTGGCAGCCTATGCCGACGGCATCGGCCCCGAGAAGAGCAGCGTGGTGCCGCGCGATGCGCAGGGCGCGCTGGCTGCGCCGACGCCGGTGGTGCGCCAGGCGCATGCTGCCGGGCTGTTCGTCCATCCCTACACCTTCCGTCCGGAAAACAGCTTCCTGCCCAAGGCGCTGCAGGCCGGCGGCGACGACGCCACGCGCAGCCCGTCCGGCATGGAGCGGGAGGTGCAGGCCTTTATCGCGGCCGGCATCGATGGCTTCTTCACCGACGACCCGGCGCTGGGCCGGCGCGCGGTGGATACGCCGGCGCGCTGACCCCGGCAGGGCGGCCGCTGGGCTACACTTGCGGCCGCCTGGTCCCTGACCCCCACCTTCCATTCCCTCCTCCGCACCATGATCGGACGCATCGCCGGCACCCTTATCGAGAAGAATCCCCCGCACCTGCTAGTCGATTGCCACGGCGTCGGCTACGAGGTGGACGTGCCGATGAGCACCTTCTACAACCTGCCCGCGGTGGGCCAGCCGGTGACACTGCTGACGCAGCTGATCGTGCGCGAGGACGCGCACCTGCTGTACGGCTTCGGCACCGCATCGGAGCGCAACACCTTCCGCGAGTTGATCAAGATCACCGGCATCGGCGCGCGCATGGCGCTGGCGGTGCTGTCGGGCATGTCGGTGCCCGAGCTGGCGCAGGCCATCACGCTGCAGGAAGCCGGCCGCCTCACGCGCATTCCCGGCATCGGCAAGAAGACCGCGGAGCGGCTGCTGCTGGAGCTCAAGGGCAAGCTGGGCGCGGAGCTGGGCCACGTGCCGGGCACGCCGGCGGTGCCGGACAGCGCCGTCGACGTGCTCAATGCGCTGCTGGCGCTGGGCTACTCGGAAAAGGAAGCCGCCGCCGCGATCAAGCAGGTGCCGGCGGGGACCGGCGTGTCGGACGGCATCAAGCTGGCGCTCAAGGCATTGTCCAAGGCTTGAGACCTGCATAGGCGCGTAGAATGGCGGATTGTTGCCGCTGTCCGGGCCCCTGACCGCCATGATCGAAACTGACAAGCTTGCCGCCCCCGCCCGCGTAATTGCCGCCACCCCCGCCTCGTCGCAGGAGGAGGCGTTCGAGCGCGCGCTGCGGCCCAAGCTGCTGGACGAGTATGTCGGCCAGGAAAAGGTGCGCGGGCAGCTCGATATCTTCATGCACGCCGCGCGCAACCGGCGCGAGGCGCTGGACCACGTGCTGCTGTTCGGCCCGCCGGGCCTGGGCAAGACCACGCTGGCCCACATCATCGCGCGCGAGATGGGCGTCAACCTGCGCCAGACCTCGGGCCCCGTGCTGGAGCGCCCGGGCGACCTGGCCGCGCTGCTGACCAACCTGGAAGCCAACGACGTGCTGTTCATCGACGAGATCCACCGGCTCTCGCCGGTCGTCGAGGAGATCCTGTACCCGGCGCTCGAGGACTACCAGATCGACATCATGATCGGCGAGGGCCCGGCGGCGCGCTCGGTCAAGCTCGACCTGCAGCCGTTCACGCTGGTGGGCGCCACCACGCGTGCCGGCATGCTGACCAACCCCCTGCGCGACCGCTTCGGCATCGTGGCGCGACTGGAGTTCTATACCGCCGATGAGCTGGCCCGCATCGTCACGCGCTCGGCGCAGCTGCTGCATGCCCGTATCGACCCGCAGGGCGCGCTGGAGATCGCCCGGCGCGCGCGCGGCACGCCCCGTATCGCCAACCGGCTGCTGCGCCGGGTGCGCGACTACGCCGAGGTCAAAGGTGACGGGAACATCACCCGCGCCATGGCAGACGCGGCGCTGGCCATGCTGGACGTGGACAGCGTCGGCTTCGACCTGATGGACCGCAAGCTGCTGGAAGCAGTGCTGCACAAGTTCGGCGGCGGCCCCGTGGGCGTGGACAACCTCGCCGCGGCCATCGGCGAGGAGCGCGACACCATCGAGGACGTGCTCGAGCCCTACCTGATCCAGCAAGGCTACCTGCAGCGCACGCCGCGCGGGCGCGTGGCCACGACTGCCGCCTACCGGCATTTCGGCCTGGCCAACCCGCAAGGCAGCGGCGCCAGCGAACTGTTCGGCGACGCCTGACAGCACGAAGCAGCAACAGCGCCTTGGCAGGGCCCCGGCGCAGCACCAATTAAACGTTTTAATTTCGCGCTCCAAATTTTTTCGAAGTGGATTGCTGGCCCGTGGCCGATTGTCCACAATGGCTTTATCGGCACCGGCCCGGTGCTGCGATGGCCGCGCCCCGCCAGGCACGGCACCTTCACAAATACGTCAAGGAAAGCCAATGATTCGCCATTCGTCCAGCCTGCTCGCCGCAGCCCTCGCCGCCACCGCGTTCGCCGCCGGCAGTGCCAACGCCCAGCGCCCGCCGGCGCCGGTCGGCGTGGCCGAAGAGGCGGTCATCAGCGGCAAGATCGTCGATATCGATCCCGAATCCAAGGCCGTGCTGGTCCAGGGCCCGCGCGGCAACGTGGTCGAACTGGTGGCTGGCGACGAGGCCCGCAACTTTGGCCAGATCCGCAAGGGCGACATCCTCACCGTGGCGCGTGGCGCCGCGCTGGTCGCCGCGCTTGAGCCGGTCGACAGCAAGGCCACCGCACTGGCCGAATCGGTCGACCGCACCACGCGCGCCGCCGAGGGCGGCAAGCCCGGCATCATGCGCGAGATCACCACCACAGTGACCGCACAGATCACCAAGGTCGACCCGGCCAAGCGCCTGATCACCTTCCGCGGTCCGCGCGAGACGCTGCGCACCGTGAAAGTGCAGGATCCGGCCATCGACCTGAACGGCATCAAGCAGGGCCAGATGGCCAAGATCGTCTACCGTGAAGTCGTGGCCATTACGGTCAAGGCACCCGCGGCAGCCGCAGCCAACTGAGCCACTGAGCCAGACGCGGTACTTTTCCCATCAGGAGGTTACCTATGAATCGTCGCCACTTTGTTACCCGGGTTGCCGGATCGGGCCTGCTCGTTGCCACCGCAATGGCGGCAGGCTGCACCACCACCGGCACCAGCGCCTCGAAGGACCCGGTCGCCAAGAAGCAGGAAATCGATGCAGGGGTGGACGGAGCGCTGAACCGGCTGTTCTCCGCCAACCCCGGCGCACGCGACCTGGCGCAGCGTGCGCAAGGAGTCCTGGTGTTCCCGCGTGTCATCTCGGCCGGCCTGGTGGTAGGCGGCGAGTACGGCGAGGGTGCGCTGCGATCGAAGGGCGCGACGGTCGGCTACTACAGCACGACGCAGGCCTCGGTCGGGCTGACCGCCGGCGGGCAGTCCAAGGCCGTCATCATCATGTTCATGACCCCGGAGGCCTACAACAAGTTTGTTGCCAGCAAGGGCTGGACCGCCGGCGCCGATGCCAACGTGGCGGTGGCCAAGGTCGGCGCGGACGGCAGGCTCGACACCCTGACCAGCCAGCAGCCGGTGATTGCCTTCGTGCAGACCAATGCCGGCCTGATGTTCGACGTCTCGGTAAACGGCTCCAAGATCAGCAAGCTGGATATCTGACCCGGCCACCCGGCTGCGCCGCTCCACCTGAAATTCCCGGCTTCGGCCGGGAATTTTCATTTCAGGCGGCCGCAGCAACGCTTGCGCATGCCGCGGCAGAATCCGGGGTCCGCTGGCATAATCGCGCCCAAAACACCGCGCGCCAGCGCGTCCGACCGGGAGCCCCCATGTCCGCCATCCCCGCCAGCGCAGGCCCCGCTGGCCGCGTCTACCGTTACTATGACTTCGTCATGGTGGCCTTTGTTACCGTGCTGCTGTGCTCGAACCTGATCGGCGCGGCCAAGGCGGCACAGGTGACGCTGCCCGTGATCGGCACGGTGACCTTCGGCGCCGGCGTGCTGTTCTTCCCGATCTCCTACATCTTCGGCGACGTGTTGACCGAGGTCTACGGCTACGGCCGCGACCGGCGCGTGGTCTGGGCCGGCTTTGCCGCGCTGGCTTTCGCCACCTTCATGAGCCTGGTGGTGCTGAACATGCCGGTGGCGCCCTTCATGGCGGACTACCAGAAAAGCCTGCAGGACGTGTTCGGCAACACCTGGCGGATTGCGCTCGGCTCGCTGATCGCCTTCTGCTGCGGCAGCTTCACCAACAGCTACGTGCTGGCCAAGATGAAGCTGTGGACCTCGGGGCGGTGGCTGTGGACGCGCACGATCGGCTCTACGCTGGCCGGTGAGCTGGTCGACTCGTCGCTGTTCTACGTGATCGCGTTCTACGGCATCTGGCCGCTGGAAAAGGTGATCCAGGTGGCAGTGGCGCAGTACGTGCTGAAGACCGGCTGGGAAGTGGTGATGACACCGGTGACGTACAAGGTGGTCGGGTTCCTGAAGCGGGCCGAGAACGAGGATTATTTCGACCGCAATACCGACTTCACCCCGTTCCGCGTCCGCGTGTAGCGCTAAGGCACGCGCCGGTCCACCTCGTCCAGCGACAGGTTTTCAAGGTGGCTGACATCGCCCCACTGCGCCAGCGTCAGGTGGCTGCTGTCGCTGCGTAGCCGGTTGACGCTGGCATTGAGCAGTTCATGCTGGCGCGGTGCTTCCAGCGTCATGCCGGTGGCCTCGCGGTACAGGCAGTCAAGCACGCCACCGTGCGCCACCAGCGCGATGCGCTCGCCGGGATGCCGGCGCGACAGCGCCAGCACCACCTCGACCGCGCGCTCATGGAAGCCCAGCAGCGACTCGCCTTCAGGCGGCGCGTAGTCCGGCACGCGCGCCTGCCAGCGGGCGAAATCCTCGGGCAGGTGCTCGGCTACTTCGGCGTAGGTCTTACCCTGCAGCGTGCCGTAGCTGCGCTCGCGCAGGCGCGCATCGGGGCGCACCTGCAGCCCGAGCACCTCGGCCAGCGGCGCAGCGGTTTCCATCGCACGCGACAGGTCGCTGGCATAGACCGCATCGATCGGCTCGCCCGCCAGCGCCGTGGCCAGCGCGCGCGCCTGGGCGCGGCCGGTCTCGTTCAGGGGAATGTCGAGCTGGCCCTGCAGCCGGCGCTCCCGGTTCCAGGCCGTTTCGCCGTGGCGGATCACGATCAGGTGGGTATAGGCCAGCGAATGCGGCCCGGGGCTTTGCGACATGCCGTTTCCTTCGGGATTTCCTTTGAGGCCGGCGCCGCGCGGCTGGCGCGGCCCCGGCCAGACGTTATTTCGCCAGATTGGGGTTCAGCGTATAAGTGCCGGTGAGGCTGGCCTGCGCCAGCACATGGCCCTGGATCGCCTCGCGCACCTGCGCGCCGGTGAAGGTGCCATCGAGCGGCAGCCGGTCGATGTCCAGCGCATACAGCGTGAACACGTAGTGGTGCAGCAGCGTGTCGTTCCACGGGGGGCACGGGCCGTCATAGCCGTAGTAGTCGCCCTTCATGTCGGCATCGCCGGCGAACCAGCCGGTGTAGTCGTTGATGCCGTGGCGCAGGCCGCCCGCGGTGGCGGTGCCGCCGGTGGCTTCGGGGCCCGGCTTGCCGCGCGCGATCACGCCGTCGCTGTGCGAGCCCGCCGCGATCGAGGTCAGGCCCGGCGGGATGTCGACCAGCACCCAGTGGAAGAAGTCAACGCGCGGCAGCGCGGCCGGCACTTCGCGGCCTTCCTGGTTGACGTCGTCGCCCTTGCTTGGCACGTCGCGGTCGTGGCAGATCAGCACGAACGAGCGCGTCTCGGCCGGGGCGTCTTCCCAGCGCAGGTCGGGATTGCGGTTATTCGACAGGGCCACGTGGGCGGCGGCGTCGGGCACGCAGAAGGCGAACTCGCCGGGAATCGGCGCGTTGTCGTTGAAGGACTTGCTCCAGACTTTCATTTGTCTCTCCTGTCTTGGTGCCGCGCCGGGGCGCGGCAGCTTGGAATCTGTTCAGGCCGGCGGCACCCGCAGCCAGAAGGTGACCGGGCCGTCGTTGACCAGGCTGACCTGCATCATCGCGCCGAACTCGCCTGTCTGCACCTGCGGATGGGCGGCGCGCGCCTGCGCCACGAAATGCTCGTACAGGCGCCGGCCGTCCTCGGGCGAGGCAGCGGGCGTGAAACTCGGCCGCGTGCCGCTGTTGGTATCGGCCGCCAGCGTGAACTGCGAAACCACCAGCAGCCCGCCGGCGTTGCCGTTGCCGTCCATGTTCTGAACCGGCAGGTTCATCTTGCCGGCAGCATCGGAAAACACCCGGTACGACAGCATCTTGGCCAGCAGCCGCTCGGCCTGCGCCTCGGTGTCGCCGCGCTCGGCGCAGACCAGCGCCAGCAGGCCGGCGCCGATTTCACCGGTGGTGCGGCCTTCGACCGTGACGCGGGCCTGGGCCACCCGCTGGATCAGCGCGATCATCCCGGCCGCCTCAGGCCAGCGTCACGCGCGCGAAACGGCGCTTGCCCACCTGCACGACATAGGTGCCCGCTGCCACCCTGGTGGCCTTGTCGCTGACCGTGGCGCCATCGATCTTGACGCCGCCCTGCTCGATATTGCGGTTGGCTTCCGAGGTGGACGGCACCAGGTTGGCCTGCTTGAGCAGCTGCGCGATGCCCAGCGGCGCGCCAGTCAGGCTCACTGCCGGGATATCGTCCGGCACGCCGCCGCGGGCGCGGTGGTTGAAGTCTTCCAGCGCCTTCTCGGCATCGGCCTGGCTGTGGAAGCGCGCCACGATTTCCTGCGCCAGCAGCACCTTGCAGTCGCGCGGATTGCGGCCCAGCGCGATTTCCTGCTTCATCAGCTCGATCTCGGCCAGCGGGCGGAACGACAGCAGCGTGTAGTACTGCCACATCAGGTCGTCCGAGATGCTCATCAGCTTGCCGAACATCTCGTTAGGCGCCTCGGTCACGCCGACGTAGTTGCCCTTGGACTTGGACATCTTCTCGACGCCGTCCAGGCCCACCAGCAGCGGCATGGTCAGGATGCACTGCGGCTCCTGGCCGTATTCCTTCTGCAGCTCGCGCCCGACCAGCAGGTTGAACTTCTGGTCGGTGCCGCCGAGCTCCAGGTCTGACTTGAGCGCGACCGAGTCATAGCCCTGCATCAGCGGGTACAGGAACTCATGCACGGAGATCGGAATCCCGGAGCGGAAGCGCTTGGTGAAGTCGTCGCGCTCCATCATGCGCGCCACGGTGTACTTGGCCGCCAGCTGGATCATGCCGCGCGCGCCCAGCGGATCGCACCACTCGCTGTTGTAGCGGATCTCGGTGCGGGCCGGGTCCAGCACCAGGCTGGCCTGGCGGTAGTAGGTCTGGGCGTTGGCCTCGATCTGCTCGCGCGTGAGCGGCGGGCGCGTGCTGTTGCGGCCCGACGGATCGCCGATGGTCGAGGTGAAGTCGCCGATCAGGAAGATCACCTGGTGGCCGAGGTCCTGCAGCTGGCGCAGCTTGTTCAG
This sequence comes from Cupriavidus sp. FW305-27, assembly GCF_058787995.1. Classification (NCBI taxonomy): domain Bacteria; kingdom Pseudomonadati; phylum Pseudomonadota; class Betaproteobacteria; order Burkholderiales; family Burkholderiaceae; genus Cupriavidus; species Cupriavidus sp. FW305-27. Next base: position 73,420 of record NZ_JBYTAG010000010.1, on the reverse strand, counting down.
CACCACGGTATGGCCGATATGGATGTCGGGCGCGGTCGGATCCAGGCCCAGCTTGATGCGCAGCGGCACGCCGGTGGCCTCGCTGCGCGCCAGCTTCTGCGCCCATTCGGATTCGATCAGCAGTTCGTCGCAGCCTCGCTTGGAGACTTCCAGGGCCTGCATCACCGACGGCGTCAGGGGGTATTTGGCCGTGGGGCCCGTGGCAACTTCAGTCATGACGTAAGTCTTTGAAATACTTGAAATTTTAGGAAATTTCCTGACAGCCGCCAGGGCCGGATTTTGGTATAATCCGCGATTCCCGGCGCCTACGGAAGCCTTTCCAGTGCGCCACCCGCCACTTTATGCAGCAGTGCAGGCGGCCAAATAACAGTGAAGAGCCCGCGCCGCACCTCGGGGGAGGAAGGCAGACGAGACACATCGTCCCCGGCAGCGGTGCTCAGACCAAGGTTGAATTTTACGTGATGTGGTCCAGACTCCGCGAAGTTTTCGCGCGTGAGCTGGTGGTTCTTGTCGATCCGACCAACCCCCAGCACGCGCGGCGGCGCAAACAACTGACGGCCTCGGTGGGCGCAATCTTCACGCTCGGCATGGCCGCGGCGATGGGCGTTGCGCCGCGCAGCGCCTTTGACGATCCGCTCGCACCGCGCACGCAGCAGGCGCTGCGCATGCCCGACGTGCGCGAGCAACTTGAACAGCTTACCGACAGCCAGGCCGTCTACGTGCGCGAAGAACGCATGCAGCGCGGCGACACCATCGCCAGCCTGCTCAAGCGGCTGGGCGTGGACGATGCCGACGCGCAGGCGTTCATCGTCAAGAACCCGACCGCGCGCGGCCTGTTCAACCTGAACCCCGGCCAGGCGGTGCAGGCGGAGATCGACGAAAGCAACACGCTGGTGTCGCTGCAGGCCAACCTGGGCGGCGACGCAGCCGCCTCGCGCGAGCTGGTGATCGAACGCGTGCGCGCGGCCAGCGACAACACCGCCGCCACCTACAAGGCCAAGGTGCAGCGCGTCGACAATGACGTGCACTATGAGATGGCCTCGGGCGCGATTTCCGCGGGCGGTTTCTTCAAGGCCATGGACGCGGCCAACGTGCCCGACGAAGTCGTGCAGCAGATGCTGTCGATCTTCTCCGGCGTGATCGACTTCCACCACGACATCGCCAGCGGCGACCGCTTCCGCATCATCTACGAAGCGGGCTTCCGCGACGGCACCTTCGTGCGCAACGGCCGCGTGGTCGCACTGGAGCTGATCAACCGCAACCAGCTGCACCAGGCGCTGTGGTTCGCGCCCGAAGACAGCAAGGACGGCGGCGCCTACTACACCTTCGACGGGCGCAGCATGAAGCGGCCGTTCCTGCGTTCGCCGGTGGAATTCTCGCGCGTGTCGTCGGGCTTCGGCGGGCGCGAGCATCCGCTGCATCATGACTGGGCGCAGCACAAGGGCGTGGACTTCGCCGCCCCGACCGGCACCAAGGTGCTGGCCACCGGCGACGGCGTGGTCGAGTTCGTGGGCCAGCAGAACGGCTACGGCAATATCGTCATCCTGAACCACGCCAACGGCTACTCGACCTACTACGCGCACCTGTCCGGCTTTGCCGGCATGCGCCAGGGCCAGCCGGTGCGCCAGGGCCAGCTGATCGGCTATGTCGGCTCGACCGGCTGGGCCACCGGCCCGCACCTGCACTATGAGTTCCGCTTCAACGACGTGCCGCAGAACCCGCTGACCATCACGCTGATGGAATCGCCAACGCTGACCGGCAAGTCGCGCCAGGAATTCCTGACCTACACCAGCGGGCTGCTCAGCCGCATCAATGCGCTGCGCACCTACAACGTGCTGACCGCCTCCAACTGACCGCGCCCATCGTGACCCAGCCCGCGCCTGGCAGCGAACGCTATATCGGCATCATGTCCGGCACCAGCATGGACGGTGCCGACGCAGTGCTGGTGGATTTCAGCGGCGCGCGGCCCGCCGTGCTGGCGGCCGCCAGCCAGCCTTTCCCCGACACGCTGCGCGCGGCATTCTCTGCCCTGCAGCAGCCGGGCGAGGACGAGATCCATCGCGAGGCGCTGGCAGCCAATGCACTGGCGCAGGTCTACGCCGACTGCGTGGCGGCACTGCTGAGCGAGGCCCAGGTCGACGCGGCCGCGGTGGCCGCCATCGGCGCCCACGGCCAGACTATCCGCCACCGGCCGGGCCTGTACGACGGCATCGGCTACACCCGCCAAAGCCAGCATCCGGCGCATCTGGCCGAGCTCGCCGGCATCGACGTGGTGGCGGACTTCCGCAGCCGCGACCTCGCCGCCGGTGGCCAGGGCGCGCCGCTGGTGCCGGCGCTGCACCATGCGCTGTTCGGCAGCGACGCCGAAACCCGCGTTGCCTGCAATATCGGCGGCATCTCCAATATCAGCATCCTGCCCGCGGCGGGCGGCGCCGTCAGCGGCTTTGACTGCGGCCCGGGCAATGCGCTGCTCGACTACTGGGTCGGCCGCCACCGCGGGCTTCCCTTCGACAGCAACGGCGACTGGGCCGCCAGCGGGCGGGTCGACGCCGCGCTGCTGGCGCAGTGCCTGGCCGAGCCCTACTTCAGCGCAGCACCGCCCAAGAGCACCGGGCGCGACCTGTTCCATCCGGGCTGGCTCGAAGCCCGTCTCGCCTCGTTCCAACACCTCGCGCCTGCCGATGTGCAGGCGACACTGGCCGCGCTGACTGCCGAGGCCATCGCGCGCGACATGCGCACCCATGCGCCTGATGCGCGCCGCCTGATCGTCTGCGGCGGCGGCGCCCGCAATGCGTTCGTGATGGCACGACTGACGCAGGCATTGCCCGGCGTGGCCATCGAGACCTCGGATGACTACGGCGTGCCGGTGTCGCAGGTCGAAGCCATCGCCTTTGCCTGGCTGGCACGCCAGTGCCTGCTGCGCCTGCCCGGCAACGTGCCCACCGTGACCGGCGCCGCCGGGCCGCGCGTGCTGGGCGCGATCTATCCGCGCTAACGCAGGCGCATCGCGCCGCCCGCCTCCACCCAATCCATGAACGCTTGTGCCAGCGGCGAGGCCCGCATGGCCGGCGAGCGCGCCAGCACCACGCGCTGCGGCGTCACCGGCTCGCGCAGCGGCAGGCAGGCGATCGGCACGCCGTCGTAGCTGTGGTCGCCGGCCGGGCGCGTGCACGACAGCGCCACGCCATAGCCGTGCGCCACCAGTCCGCGTTGCATCTCGAAGGTCTGCGTGTACTGGTGCAGCACCGGGTGCAGGCCATGCGCCCAGAACAGCGACAGGAAGTACTCGCGCGTCTGCGGGATGTCCTCGAGGATCAGCCGTTCGCCGGCCAGGTCGGCCAGGCTCACATCGGTGCCGCTTGCCAGCGGATGGCCGGCGGGCAGCAGCGCATAGGGTGCCAGTTCCGCCAGCGTGCGGCGCTCGGTGCGGGAATCGAGCCCCAGTTCATAGGTCAGCGCCAGTTCGGCCTTGCCCGCCTGCAGCGTGCGGTGGACGGTCGCCAGGTCGGCCTCGAACAAGGTCACCGAGATGCCCGGATGGTGCCGGCGCAGCCCCGCCAGCAGACGTGGCACAAAGTACGGCCCGAGGTCCTGGAAGCAGGTCAGCGAGAGCTGGCCGGTCAACCCCCGGCCGGTGGCGTCGTCCACGGTGAGGCCGGCCGCCAGCGCAAGGATGTCTCGTGCCCGCCCCAGCAGGCGCTGACCGGCGGGCGTCAGCGACAACCCACGGCTGACCTGGCGCCTGAAGAGAGGCTCGCCCAGAGTGTCTTCCAGCTGCGCGATCGCGGTGGAGACAGACGGCTGCGACACATGGCGCGCGCGAGCCGCCGCGCTGATGCTGCCGTGCTCGGCTGCGGCGACAAAGTATTCGAGCTGGCGGAAAGAGAAGGGGATCATGATTTCCTATATCGCAACATAGGAAATATATGCTTTTCCTATCCCCAATGCATGGCGATACTGGGCACATCGCCCCCCACACAATATCGCCATGAACATCACCCAGGAACACATCGACACCTACCAGCGCGACGGCGTGCTGGTGCTGCGCGGCGCTTTCACCGACTGGGTCGAACGGCTACGCGACGGCTTTGCGCAGAACCTGGCCGAGCCGGGCCCCTTCGCCATCGAGAACGTACGGCCCGGCGAAAGCGGGCGCTTCTTCGAGGACTACTGCAACTGGCAGCGCATTACGCCGTTCGATGACTTTATCCGCCAGTCGCCGGCGGCTGCCATTGCCGGGCGCATCATGCAGTCGCAGGCGGTGCAGGTGTTCCACGAACACATCCTGGTCAAGGAGCCCGGCACGGCCAAGCCCACGCCGTGGCACCAGGACCTGCCCTACTACTGTGTCGACGGCACCCAGACCGCGAGCTACTGGATCCCGCTGGACCCGGTGACGCAGGCCAATACCCTGAGCGTGGTGGCCGGCTCGCACCGCTGGGCGCGGCTGGTGCGGCCCAAGCGCTGGGCCAGCAACGAGAACTTCTATGGAGGTAACGACGCCTTCATGGAGATGCCGGACGTGGAAGACGGCAGCTACACCCTGCTCGCACCGGAACTGGAGCCAGGCGATGCCGTGGTGTTCGACTTCCGTACCGTGCATGGCGCTGCCGGCAATAGCGGCAGCGGGCGCCGGCGAGCGTTCTCGGCGCGCTTCCTGGGCGACGACGTGCGCTTCATGCAGCGGCCCGGGCGCACCTCACCACCCTTTCCCGGCATCGATCAGCAGACCGGCGAGCGCATGCGCGAAGACTGGTTTCCCGTGGTCTGGCGCGCCGCGCGGTAAGCCATCGTGGAAAAGAAAAAACGCACCCGAAGGTGCGTTTTTTTCTGGGCCGGTGCCGGTCAGACCGAGAACGACGAGCCGCAACCGCAGGTGGTCGAGGCATTCGGGTTCTTGATCACGAACTGCGCGCCGTTGATGTCTTCCTTGTAGTCGATCTCGGCGCCGACCAGGTACTGGTAGCTCATCGAGTCGATCAGCAGGGTGACGCCGTTCTTGACCATGGTGGTGTCGTCTTCGTTGACTTCCTCATCGAAGGTGAAGCCATACTGGAAGCCGGAGCAGCCGCCGCCCTGCACGAACACGCGCAGTTTCAGTTCGGCATTGCCCTCTTCCTCGATCAACTGCTTGACCTTGTCGGCGGCGCTGTCGGTAAAGACGAACGGTGCCGGCACGTCCTCGGTAACGGGTGCCTCTGCGACTGCGTTCATGGGGGGTTCTCCTGTTTAGATACGCCTGTATTCTAAGCGCTACTGAAAGATCGTGCCGAAACCCTGTGTTTTCAAGGGGTTCCCGGCATGGCGGGTGCCGCTCAGGCGGCCTTTTCAGTGGGTTGGGTGTCGGCAGCGGGCGTTGCGCGGTCCGTGACAGCAGCCTCGTCCGCCGCTTCCGTCACTTCGACCGCCGGCGCCGCCTCGACCAGGTTCGGCAGCGCCTTGATCTCGCCTTGCACCAGCGGCATCAGGCGGCCTTCGACCAGCGCGCCCTGGTGCATTTCCAGCGCCGCATAGCGCACGTCGCCCAGCACGCGGGCATGCGGCTGCAGTTCGAGCAGGTCGGTGGCCTGCACCGGGCCCTTGACGGTGCCGTTGAGCACCAGGTGGCCGACGCTGATCTCGCCCTCGACCATGCCTTTTTCGCTGACCACCAGCATGCTCGGCTTGCCCGGCGCCGCAGTGACGTTGCCGCGCACGCGGCCGTCCAGGCGCAGGCCGCCCGCAAATACCAGGTCGCCGTCGACGGCGGTGTCTTCGCCGATCAGAGTATCGATCGAAAGGCCCTTCTTTTTCGAAAACAGCATCACTCTCACTCCTCTCTCGTTCGTGCCGAACCCTCCGGCCGTGGCGCATTCGCGCCGGCAAGCAGCACTTGCCGATGGCGACAGGGCGTGATTGTAGCCGCGCGCAGCCCATACCCCACAAAAGTATGGCTGCCCAATCGCTTTTTCGGCAGGCCAGAGTATTTCCGTACCCTGCAGGCGAAAAAAAACCGCACGGCCAGCGTGCGGTTTCTTTGGTCTCGCAAGATCCGGCAGTACCGGACCTGCGAAAACGCATCAGCGCTTCGAGAACTGCTTGCGACGACGCGCCTTGTGGAAGCCGACCTTCTTACGCTCGACTTCACGTGCATCGCGCGTGACGTAGCCAGCCTTCGACAGGGCCGACTTCAGGGTCGCATCGTAGTCGATCAGGGCGCGGGTGATGCCGTGGCGCACTGCGCCGGCCTGGCCGGTTTCGCCACCGCCGGTCACGTTGACCTTGATGTCGAACGTTTCAGCGTGAGCGGTCAGTTCCAGGGGCTGGCGCACGATCATCAGCGAGGTTTCGCGAGCGAAATACTCTTTGATGGGCTTGCCGTTGACGATGATATCGCCCTTGCCCGACTTGATGAAGACACGAGCCACAGCGCTCTTGCGGCGGCCAGTACCGTAATTCCAGTTACCGATCATGGATTGGCCTCCTTAGATTTCCAGCGCCTTGGGCTGCTGCGCTTCATGCGGATGCTCGGCTTCGGCGTAAACCTTCAGCTTCTTGATCATCGCGTAGCCCAGCGGACCCTTCGGCAGCATGCCCTTGACAGCCTTTTCCAGGGCACGGCCCGGGAAACGCTGCTGCATCTTGCCGAACGTCGTTTCGTAGATACCGCCCGGGTAGCCCGAATGGCGATAGTACTTCTTGTCCGTTTCCTTGGTACCCGTGACACGCAGCTTGGCTGCATTGACGATGATGATGTAATCACCCGTGTCGACGTGCGGAGTGAATTCCGGCTTGTGCTTGCCGCGCAGACGGCGTGCCACTTCGCTGGCGACACGGCCGAGGACTTTGTCCGTCGCGTCAATCACGTACCAGTCGCGCTTTACCTCATGAGGCTTGGCGGAAAAGGTCTTCATGATTTTTCCTGACTATTAGTTCGTACCCGAAATCCGACTCGCGAAGGCTTGTACTCGCCCCTGCAAGTCTTGTGGCTGGCCCGTGAAGGCTGGCCTGATCCTGCTCTTTCTTCCGCGGGTATGACGGAAAGCCTTCCATTATACTGGCGGCTACCGGAACCGCACAAGCAAAGACTGACCTTTTCGTCAAGGTCGCCGCCATCGCGGGCCCAAACCAGGGCAGCGTCGCGCGCTTTTCAGTGCTTAGCGCGCCAGAACGCAGGGGCGAAAAAAAACCCAAGCGGTTGAGCTTGGGTTTGAATCCACCAAAGGAGGAGGGTGGAGGAGACACTGGGAGATCGACGGAGGGACTGGCGGGCGGTGCGGCTTGCCCTGGGGCTTCGCTTTCGCACTCTGGCGCGCTGTCAGTGCCGTCGTTCAATGATTCAAATTATACATGGGGTTTTCCCCAGTGCAAGGAAAATTTGTACTGCGAAATTCAATTTCGTATTGCGGAAAGAAAAACGTGACGCACCAGACAGGGCATTTCGATTAGAAATCAATGACTTACGAAAAATCAAGGTATGTCATTGAGCTGTCATACTAGAGGAAACCCTCAGATTTCATAGGGATTTGGGCGTCAGCAACCCAAGCCGGGCGATGCCATATACTGAGAATTGCAAGATTCGAGATCATGCGCCTGTGATCGGAAGCACACAATATAAACGACAGGAACGAACAAAATGGAATGCAAAGTGACATGGATGGGTGCCGACGGCATGAGCTTCGTGGCCCAGACCGGCAGCGGCCATATCGTGGCGATGGACGGTGCGCCCGACGGCGGCGGCCATAACCTGGCACCGCGGCCGATGGAGATGGTGCTGCTCGGCACCGGCGGCTGCACCGCCTATGACGTGGTGCTGATCCTCAAGCGCGGCCGCCAGGACGTTTCCGGCTGCAGCGTGCAGCTGCAGGCCGAGCGCGCCGGCGAGGACCCCAAAGTCTTCACCCGCATCAACTTCCATTTTGTGGTGACCGGCAAGAATCTCAACCCCGCCACGGTCGAGCGTGCCATCAAGCTGTCGCACGAAAAGTACTGCTCGGCGTCGATCATGCTGGCCAAGACGGCCGAGATCACGCACACGATGGAAATCGTCGAAGCCTGAAAGGAAGATGCAGACCCGGTACGCCGTGGTGGCGCCGGGTCATGCCGGCAGAAGAAGCAAAGCAGGCCGATAAGCCGGATTCTGTGCGCCCCGCCCGCCTTGCGGCAAACGGTGCGTGACAACCATTCCTCTAGGCCGGCTGTTACCAGCCGGCTCCAGCTCCCTACCCGCAGACTCAGCGGGCCGCTTCATCGCCTGCCTATTTGGGATTGCTCCAGGTGGAGGTTACCGCGTTTCACCCTTCCCGCCGGGCGAACCCGGCGGCAAGACTCGTCTCTGTGGCCCTATTCCGCACGTTGCCGTGGATGGCTGTTAGCCAACACCCTGCCCTGTGGAGTCCGGACTTTCCTCCCCCTGCACCTTGCGGTGCAGGCAGCGGTTGCCTGGCCTGCTTTGCGGCCCGCAGTCTAACACCGATTGGCGGCGCCTTCAGCCGGCGCGCCGTCCTGGGCGGAACACAGAGGTATCGGCGTAGAAGCCAGGTTCGGCATTATCGTCGCACCAGCCCGGAATGCCCATCACCGGCAGCGGCGCAAAACTGCGCCCGCCGCGCAGCGCGCCAGCCTGGGCCGCAGCGGCAAGGGATTGCGCCAGCATGACGTCCAGCCACGGGCCTGCCGCCTGCTGCGGCGCCAGCGGCAGCACCCATGCATGGGCAGTGACCGACTTGTACGGCTGCACCAGTTTTTCGAGTAGCGCATGGCCGAACGGCACCACCGTGCAGGCCCTGCCCCACGCCGGCCTGGATTCGACCAGCAGCCGCTGCCACGCAAACCCCTTGAGCGCATCCGCCAGGTCCTGGTCGGTGCTGACAAACAGCACCGCATTTTCGTCGAACAGGGTCGCCGCATCGCGCACGCTGCCGCGCGTGGTCTGCACGCCTTCGCGCGCAATGACCTCGGCCTGGATCTGGTTGAGCACGCGCTTGGCTTGCGGGAAATGCAGCCAGGTCAGCGCGTTGAAGAAATCGTGGAGATTGTCGCGGGTCGGGATCTCGCCGGTGGCATGGATATGCGCCTCATAGGCGCTGCCTTCCGGCAAGGCATGCTGGGCAATGAAACGCAGCGGCAGGCCGCGGGCATTGCACAGGCGGAGTTGGGCTGCATGCGCACTTAGCAGCGCGCGCAGATCGGCGCCGCCCTGCACCGCCGCAGCGAGCGCGGCACCCTGCGCAGCAAACAGCTGGAACCACGGCCGGGACCAGTCGATCCCGGCCAGCGCGGCGACGAAGGGCTCGTCGCCCGCTTGCGCCTGCATGGGCAAGGCCGCAGCAGGGTTTAGCGGGCCTTCCAGCGCAGCGTCTCGCCGCCGCGCAGCGGCACCAGCGTGGTGTCGCCATAGGGCAGCTCGGCCGGCAGTTCCCAGTCCTCGCGCTCCAGCGTCAGCGTGCCGGTGTTGCGCGGCAGGCCGTAGAAGGCCGGGCCGTTGAAGCTGGCAAAGGCTTCCAGCTTGTCCAGCGCGCCAGCGGCGTCGAAGGCCTCGGCATACAGCTCCATCGCGTGCAGCGCGGTATAGCAGCCGGCGCAGCCGCAGGCGTGCTCCTTCAGCCCGCGCGCGTGCGGCGCGCTGTCGGTGCCCAGGAAAAAGCGCGGGCTGCCCGAGACCGCGGCCGCCACCAGGGCCTCGCGATGGGTCTCGCGCTTGAGCACCGGCAGGCAGTAGTAGTGCGGGCGGATGCCGCCGGTGAAGATGGCGTTGCGGTTGTAGAGCAGGTGGTGCGCGGTGATGGTGGCGCCGACCGGGCCGCTGGCGTCGCGCACGTATTCGGCCGCATCCTTGGTGGTGATGTGCTCGAACACCACCTTCAGCTCGGGCATGTCGCGGCGCAGCGGCGTCATCACGCGGTCGATAAAGACGGCTTCGCGATCGAAGATGTCGATGCTGGGGTCGGTCACCTCGCCATGCACCAGCAGCGGCAGGCCCGCGCGCTGCATCGCTTCCAGCGCCGGGTAGCAGCGGCGGATATCGGTCACGCCGGCGTCGCTGTTGGTGGTGGCGCCGGCCGGGTACAGCTTGACGCCGTGCACAAAGCCGCTGGCCTTGGCCGCGGCGATCTCTTCGGCCGTGGTGTTGTCTGTCAGGTACAGCGTCATCAGCGGCTCGAACTGCAGGCCGGCCGGCAGCGCCGCCAGGATGCGGGCACGGTAGGCCTGCGCCTGCGCCACCGTGGTCACGGGCGGCTTCAGGTTGGGCATGATGATGGCGCGTGCGAACTGGCGCGCGGTGTCGGGCAGCACGGCGGCCAGGGCCGCGCCGTCGCGCAGGTGCAGGTGCCAGTCGTCCGGGCGGGTGATGGTGAGCTTCTGGGTCATGGCTAGCTTGGGCCTGCCGCGGCGGCGGCTGGCGTTCGTCGAAATCAGAGAATCAGGATGGCGCGGTAGTCGTTCACATTGGTGCGCGTCGGGCCGGTGACTACCAGGTCGCCGATGGCATCGAACAGGCCCCAGGCGTCGTGCGCGTCCAGCTGGCGCAGTCCCGGCAGGCCGGCGGCCGCGGCGCGCGCCAGCGTGGTCGGATCGGCCAGCGCACCGGCATTGTCTTCCGAACCGTCGATGCCGTCGGTGTCGGCCGCGATCGCATGCACGCCGGGCATGCCGTCAAGCTCGACCGCCAGCGACAGCAGGAATTCGGAGCAACGCCCGCCCCGTGCCTTCGTGGCGCCACCGCCGGCAGGCAAAGTGACCGTGCACTCACCTCCGGAAATCAGCGCCACGGGCGCGGCAAACGGCGCATTGTACGCGCGAATCTCGCGCACCAGCGCGGCGTAGACGCGGGCCACTTCGCGCGCTTCGCCGGTCACGGTATCGCCCAGCACCACCGGGGTGATGCCGCGTTCGCGGAACAGCGCCGCGGCCGCCTGCAGGCTGCCATGGGCAGTGGCGATCATGCGGTGGTCGACCCGGGCGAACAGCGCATCGCCCGGCTTGGGCGTCTCCGGCACGTCGCCGCAGGCGCCGCGCTCCAGGTGTGCCTGCACGCTGGCCGGCACCTGCGCGCCCCAGCGGCGCAGGATCTCCAGCGCATCGGCAAAGGTGCTCGGGTCGGCCACGGTCGGGCCCGAGGCGATCGCGCTGGGATCGTCGCCGGCCACGTCCGAGACGATCAGCGTGGTCACCGGCGCACGGCTTGCCTGCGCCAGCCGCCCGCCCTGGATGCGCGAGACATGCTTGCGCACGATATTCATCTCGGTGATCGGCGCGCCACAGCGCAGCAGTTCCCGAGTGGCGGCCTTCAGGTCAGCCATCGGGATGCCTTCGGCCGGCAGCGACAGCAGGCTGGAGCCGCCGCCTGACACCAGCACCAGCAGCCGGTCCTGCGGCGTCAGCGACTGCACGCTGGCCAGGATATCGGCGGCGGCCTGCTCGCCGGCCTCGTCGGGCACCGGATGGCCGGCCTCGATCACGCGGATATGGTCGGTCGGCAGCCCGTGGGCGTAGCGCGTGACCACCAGCCCCTCCAGCGTGGCCTTGCCAGCGTAGGCACGCTCGACCGCCGCGGCCATCGACGCCGCGGCCTTGCCCGCGCCCACCACCAGCGTGCGGCCGCCCGCGTGCGGGGGTGGCAGGTGCTGCGCCACGATCTGCAGCGGATCGGCCGCCGCCACCGCCGCGTGGAAGCTGTCCAGCAGCAAGGCGCGGGGATCGCCCGCGACCGCCGCGCTCACAGCGCCTCCGCGATAGCCAGGCCCAGGTCGGCAGTGCCGGCCTTGCCGCCGATGTCGCGCGTCAGCGGCGCGTGTTCGGGGCCCGCGGCCAGCACCTTTTCGATCGCGCCCAGTACGGCGGCGCCGGCTGCTTCATGGCCCAGGTGCTCCAGCATCATGGCGCCGCACCAGATCTGGCCGATCGGGTTGGCCACGCCGCGCCCGGCAATATCCGGGGCCGAGCCGTGCACCGGCTCGAACAGGCTGGGAAAGGTGCGGTCGGGGTTGATATTGCCCGACGGCGCGATGCCGATGGTGCCGGTGCAAGCCGGGCCCAGGTCGGACAGGATGTCGCCGAACAGGTTGCTGGCCACCACAACGTCGAACCAGTCCGGATGCTGGACGAAATGCGCGGTCAGGATGTCGATGTGGTACTTGTCGACCTTGATGCCGGGGTAGCTGGCCGCCATCGCCTCGACGCGCTCGTCCCAGTACGGCATGGTGATCGAGATGCCATTGGACTTGGTCGCCGACGTCAGGTGCTTCTTCGGCCGCTTCTGTGCCAACTCGAAGGCAAACTTCAGGATGCGGTCGACGCCGGTGCGGCTCATCACGGTTTCCTGCACCACGATCTCGCGCTCGGTGCCCGGGAACATGCGCCCGCCGATGCTGGAGTATTCACCCTCGGTGTTCTCGCGCACCACATAAAAGTCGATATCGCCAGGCTGGCGGCCGGCCAGCGGGCTCCTGATGCCGGGCATCAGCCGCACCGGGCGCAGGTTCACGTACTGGTCGAACGAGCGCCGGAACTGCAGCAGCGAACCCCACAGCGAGACGTGGTCAGGCACGGCATCAGGCCAGCCCACCGCGCCGAAGTAGATGGCGTCGTACTTGACCAGCGTGTCGAACCAGTCGTCCGGCAGCATCTTGCCGTGGCGGGCGTAGTAGTCGCAGCTGGAAAAGTCGAAGTGGTCCCACTGGAAGTCGATGCCGAAGCGCCGCGCCGCGGCGTCCATCACGCGGATGCCCTCGGGCATGACTTCCGTGCCGATTCCGTCTCCGGGAATCACGGCGATCTTGTATTGGCGCATGGTTATTGGGGAGATACGTGCAGGATGGCCGGTCGCCGCGCGCGGCCGGCCGACGCTGCTTGGCAGCGGCCCGGGTGCGCGGGATAATGTCTGCATTCTATTGCAAAGCGGCAGCCCGCTGCCGACCGGTGCCCCGATATGTGCCAGCTGCTAGGCATGAACTGCGCCACGCCGACCGACGTGACGTTCTCCTTCACCGGCTTTGCCGCGCGTGGTGGCCTGACCGACCATCACGCCGACGGCTTCGGTGTGGCCTTCTTCGAGGACAAGGCCTGCCGCCTGTTTATCGACAACCAGTCCGCCGGCACCTCGCCGGTGGCAGACCTGATCAAGCGCTACCCGATCAAGTCCAAGAACGTCATCTCGCATATCCGCAAGGCCACGCAGGGCACCGTGCTGCTGGAGAACTGCCACCCCTTCATGCGCGAGCTGTGGGGCCGCCACTGGATCTTTGCCCATAACGGCGACCTGAAGGGCTTCACCCCGTTCCTGTCCGGCGTCTACCAGCCAGTGGGCGATACCGACAGCGAACTGGCCTTCTGCACGCTGATGCAGGGCCTGCGCAAGCGCTTCCCGGGTTCGCAGCCGCCGCTGAACGAGCTGTGCCATGCGCTGGCCGACATCACCCGCGAGATCACGCTGCATGGCGTGTTCAACTACCTGCTGTGCAACGGCCAGGCCCAGTTCGCGCACTGCTCCACGCACCTGTACTACATCGTGCGGCAGTGGCCGTTCTCGACCGCGCACCTGATCGACGCCGACCTGTCGATCGACTTCGCCCAGGTCACCACACCGGACGACCGCGTGGCGGTGATCGCCACCCAGCCGCTGACCGACAACGAGACCTGGACCCGCTTCGCCCCGGGCGAGCTGATCATGTTCGAGGACGGGCACCCGACCATGACGCTGACGGTGCCGATCCCGCCTGAAGTGCAGGCGAAGAACGCGGCCAACACGGCCTGCACCTGAGCCATCGGGAACGAAAAAAGGGACGCCGAGGCGTCCCTTTTTGCTTGCCCTGCCAGGCCGGTCAATGATGCAGGATCTTCGACAGGAACTGCCTGGCGCGCTCGGAGCGGTGTTCGATATTGCCGAAGAACTCCTCCTTCTCGCAGTCCTCGACGATCTTGCCCTGGTCCATGAAGATCACGCGGTTGGCCACCTTGCGCGCGAAGCCCATTTCGTGGGTCACGCACATCATGGTCATGCCTTCCTGCGCCAGCTGCACCATCACGTCCAGCACTTCGTTGACCATCTCCGGGTCCAGCGCCGAAGTCGGCTCGTCGAACAGCATGCAGATCGGGTCCATCGACAGCGCACGGGCGATCGCCACGCGCTGCTGCTGGCCGCCCGACAGCTGGCCGGGGTACTTCTCCGCCTGGCTCTTCAGGCCCACGCGGTCCAGGTACTTCAGGCCCTTGGCCATCGCCTCGTCCTTGGAGCGGCCGAGCACCTTCATCTGCGCGATGGTCAGGTTCTCGGTGATCGACAGGTGCGGGAACAGCTCGAAGTTCTGGAACACCATGCCCACGCGCGAGCGCAGCTTGGGCAGGTTGGTCTTGGGATTGCCCACCGAGGTGCCGTCGACCAGGATATCGCCCTTCTGGAACGGCTCAAGCGCGTTGACGGTCTTGATCAGCGTGGACTTGCCCGACCCGGACGGGCCGCACACCACCACCACTTCACCCTTGGCGACCTTGGTGGTGCAGTCGGTCAGCACCTGGAAGGCGCCGTACCACTTGGAGACATTGTTGATTTCGATCATACAGCCACCTTTTTCTGGTAACGCTTGACCAGCAGCGAAGCGGAGAAGCAGATAACGAAGTACACCACGCCGGCGAACAGCAGCATCTCGACGATGCGGCCGTCACGTTCGCCGATGCCGTAGGCCTGGCCGAAGAAGTCGGCCAGCGCGCTGACGTAGACCAGCGACGTATCCTGGAACAGGATGATGCCCTGGGTCAGCAGCAGCGGCACCATGTTGCGGAACGCCTGCGGCAGGATCACCAGCCGCATCGACTGGCCATAGGTCATGCCCAGCGCCTGCGCCGCGAACATCTGCCCGCGCGACACGCTCTGGATGCCCGCGCGGATGATTTCCGAGTAGTACGCGGCCTCGAACAGCGCAAAGGCCACCAGCGCGGACGTCATGCGCAGGTCGGTCGCCGGCGACAGGTTGAACAGGTTCTGCAGCACCTGCGGAATGATCAGGAAGAACCACAACAGCACCATCACCAGCGGGATGGAGCGGAAGATGGTCACGTACCCCTGCGCAAACCAGTTCAGCAGCCTGAACGACGACAGCCGCATCATCGCCAGGATGGTGCCCCAGACGATGCCCACCACCACCGCGGTGACGGTGATCTTGAGCGAGACCATCATGCCCTCGCCCAGGACCTCGAGCGTGGCAGGGGTGATGGAAGTGAAATCGAAGGAATAAGCCATGGCGCCCCCTTACTTGCCGCCGATAAAGCCGGGCACGCGCGTGCGGGCTTCCACCCAGCGCATGATCAGCATCACCGTCACGTTGATCAGCGCGTACATCAGCGTGACCGCGATGAACGATTCATACGGGCGCGCGGTGTAGTCCACCAGTTGCCGGCCCTGCGCCGCCAGTTCCAGCAGGCCGATGGTCGAAGCCACCGCCGAATTCTTGAAGATGTTCAGGAATTCGGAAGTCAGCGGCGGCACGATCACGCGGAACGCCATCGGCAGCAGCACGTGGCGGTACGTCTGCGGCAGCGTGAAGCCCATCGCCAGGCCGGCATTCTTCTGCCCGCGCGCCAGCGAGTTGATGCCCGAGCGCACCTGCTCGCAGACCCGCGCGGCGGTGAAGGTGCCCAGGCACAGCATGGCGGCCAGGAACTGCTGCGCGAACGGGTTCATCTGCTTGATCGCCTCGCCACCGGGCAGCAGCTCGGGCGCGACGAAATACCAGATGAACAGCTGCACCAGCAGCGGGATGTTGCGGAAGATTTCCACATAGGTGGCGGCGATGCCCGCCAGCCACTTGTTGGGCACGGTGCGCAGCACGCCGAGCACCGAACCGATGACCAGGGCGATGACCCAGGACGAGAGTCCCAGGGCGAGCGTTACCTTCAGGCCCGAGATCATCCAGTCCAGGTAGGTCTCGTTCTGGGCGGCCTGTTCGAGGAAAACTGCCCAATGCCAGTTGTAGTTCATGTTGCGTCCTCAAAAAGAAACGGAAGGACATGCCTTCCGTTTCACACTGCTGTCAACGGCAGGTCAGTCCAGCGCCTTGTCGTTCGGCGTCTTGAACAACGCCTTCATGTCTTCGGACAGCGGGAAGTCCAGGTTGAGGCCCTTCGGCGGCACCGGCGTCATGAACCACTTGGTGTACAGGGTGTTGATCGAACCGTCCTTCATCATGCCGGAGATCACGGTATCGGACAGCTTCTTGAACTGCGGATCGTCCTTGCGGATCATACAGCCATAGGACTCGCGCGATTGCGGCTTGCCCACCACGATCCAGTCGGCCGGGTTCTTGGCCTTGGCGCGCTCGCCGTACAGCAGCGCGTCGTCCATCATGAACGCGACCGCGCGGCCCGATTCCAGCGTCAGGAACGACTGGCCATGGTCCTTGGTGCTGATGATGTTCACGCCCAGCTTCTGGTCGTCGTTCATCTTGCGCAGCAGGCGCTCCGACGTGGTGCCGGCGGTGGTGACGACGTTCTTGCCCTTCAGGTCGGCCCAGTCCTTGATGCCGGCGTCCTTCTTCACCATGATGCGCGTGCCGATGATGAAGATGGAGTTGGTGAACCCAACCTGCTTCTGGCGCTCCAGGTTGTTGGTGGTGGAGCCGCACTCGATGTCGATGGTGCCGTTCTGCAGCAGCGTGATGCGGTTCTGCGAGGTGATCGGGATTTCCTTGACCTGCAGGTTCGGCAGCTTGAGCTGGTCCTTGATGGCTTCCACGATCTTCATGTTGATATCGTAGGAATAGCCAACCTGACGCACGCCGCCCAGGTTGTAATTGAACGGAATCGACGACTCGCGCACGCCCAGCGTGATGACGCCGGTGTCCTTGATCTTCTTCAGCGTGCCCGTCAGTTGTTCAGCTGCCTGTGCCGTCCCGCACATCACGCCCCCGGCAATCATCAGGGCAGCCAGCTTGGCGAAATTCATAACATCTCCTTGACCATGAAGAGAAAGCGGGATTCTAGAGATAAAACCCCCACTGGTGAAACAGTATTGCGCAGCATCCGCCGCAATACAACTGGGTTTTCTCCTAGAACCCCACTTCAGGGCAATCACTGCGCACGGCGTCCGGATACGACAACGCGGTCTCCGGCGCTTGCCGGAGACCGCGTCTGACGGTCATGAGCCATGGGGAGCGGGACGATTATTGCATTGCACCATGGCAGTGCCTTATCCCGTTTCCCGTGCCCGGATCAGGGATACAGGCCGCGCATCTCGCGCGCCTGCAGGATCCGCGTACAGGCCACGATAAACGCCGCCGTGCGCAGCGTCACCTTGTTGTCCTGTGCCACTTGCCAGATTGCCCGGAAGGCTTCTTGCATGATCCGTACCAGGCGCTGGTTGATTTCTTCCTCGGTCCAGAAAAAGCTGGAGAAATCCTGCACCCATTCGAAGTAGGACACGGTCACGCCGCCGGCGTTGGCGATCACGTCGGGACAGACCAGGATATTGCGCTCGCGCAGGATATCGTCGGCTTGCGGCGTGGTCGGGCCGTTGGCGCCTTCAATCACCAGCTTTGCCGTGATCTTGGGCGCGTTCTGCACCGTGATCTGGCCTTCCAGCGCGGCCGGGATCAGGATGTCGCAGTCGACTTCCCAGAACTGCTCGGTGCGCAGGACTTCGCCGCGGAAGCCTTCGATGGTGCCGCTGTGCGAGGCGTATTCCATCATCGCCGGCACGTCCAGGCCGGCCGGGTCGAACAGCGTGGTGCGGTGGTCCTGCACCGCCACCACCTTGGCGCCGGCCTCATGGAACAGCTTGGCCGCCACCGCGCCCACGTTGCCGAAGCCCTGCACCGCCACGCGCGCGCCCTTGATCTCCAGGCCGATATTGCGCGCGGCCTCGGAGCCGACCACGAACACGCCGCGGCCGGTGGCTTCGTGGCGGCCGAGCGAGCCGCCCAGCGAGATCGGCTTGCCGGTCACCACGCCGGTGGCCGTGCTGCCGGAGTTCATCGAGTACGTGTCCATCATCCAGGCCATGACCTGGGCGTTGGTGTTCACGTCCGGCGCCGGAATATCCTTGCTCGGCCCGATGATGATGTTGATTTCGCTGGTGTAGCGGCGCGTCAGGCGTTCCAGCTCGGCGTGCGAGAGCGTGCGCGGATCGACGCGGATGCCGCCCTTGGCACCGCCGTAGGGCACGTTGACCGCGGCATTCTTCACCGACATCCAGGCCGACAGCGCCATCACCTCGGACAGGGTCACGTCCTGGTGGAAGCGCACGCCGCCCTTGCCCGGGCCGCGCGACAGGTTGTGCTGCACCCGATAGCCCTCGAAATGGGCAATGGTGCCGTTATCCAGTTCGATGGGAACGTCGACGATCATCGCGCGCTTGGGGCGCTTGAGGGTTTCGACCCAGCGTGCCAGCGAGCCCAGGTAAGGCGTGACACGGTCGACCTGCTGCAGGTAGATGCCCCAGGGGCCGAGATGGTCGGCATTGAGGTAAGACGGGAGTGCGTGCTTTTGGCCAGCAATATTGGTCGGTGCTGCGGAAGACATCGGTTGGTTCCGGTGTGAAGAATGCCCGCAAGCTTAGGGCTGGCGCCCCGCCCGAATCCAATGCCGTTTGCTCATCCGGTCATGCAAAACCTGCATAACGTTGTCATCTGGCGGAAACCGGGGAGCCGGCCGGCTGGCCGGACTGGGCCGCCGACAAGGTCGACCACACCTGGTCGACCAGCTGGCGCTTGCGCCGTGCCCCGGCGCGGCGTTCGTTGCCGTTCTCGCCCGGGCGCTCGCGGTACAGGCGGATTTCCATGTCGATCGACAACGGCAGCCCGCGCGCCGACTCGGCCCGCACCAGCCGGCCCGCGGCCACGTCCTCGCGCACCGCGCTTTCGGGCAGGAAGGCCATGCCGTGGCCGGCCAGCGCCATCACCTTGAGCGCCTCGGCCATGTCGGTCTCGTAGCATTTGTCGAGCTTGAGCGCCTCGGAGGTGTCGGCCAGCAGCAGGTCGACCATGCGGCCGAGAAAGGCGTTGGGCGTGTAGCTGAGGAAGGGCACTGGCTTCTTGTCGGTGCCGGGCAGCCGGAATTGCGGCTTGCCGGCAGCGTCCGGCACGCTGTAGGGCGACAGCCGCTCGGTACCAAGTACCAGCATGTCGTACCGGGCCGGATCCAGCTGGATCGCCTGGCGCGCGTGGTGGTAGACCATCACCAGGTCGCAGCCGCCCTCCACCAGCATCAGCACCGCGTCGTGGACGTTGAGCGCGCGCAGCCGGCACGGCAGCGTGCCGATCCTGCGCTCCAGCGCCTTGAGCCATTCCGGGAAGAAGGTCAGCGACAGCGTATGCGGCACCGCGAACTCCAGCACCTGGGCGTTGGCCGAGCGCTGGCCGCGCATCAGCGCACGGGTCTCGCTGACCTGCGCCAGCATGGCCAGCGCCTGCTCGTAGAACACCTTGCCGGCCGGGGTCAGGCTGGTGGGGTAGCTCGAGCGGTCGATCAGCTCGGTGCCGACCCACGCCTCCAGCGACTGGATGCGGCGCGAGAACGCCGGCTGCGTGACGTGGCGCAGCTCGGCCGAGCGCGAGAAGCTGTGCGTCTCGGCCAGGCTGACGAAGTCTTCAAGCCATTTGATTTCCATGACGCGGATTATCCACCCGCGCCCGGGCCTCCGTCACCTGTCCGGCGGCAAGCCGTCAGCCACGATGCGCCCAGCCGGTCATGCGCTTCTCGACCACCGCAAACAGCTCGTACATCGCCATCGCCATCACCGCGATCACCACCAGCCCGGCAAAGGCCAGCGGCATCTTCATGGCCGAGCCGGCCGACACCAGCAGGTAGCCGATGCCCTCGTTGGCGGCGTTCATCTCCGACACCGTGGTGCCGACAAAGGCCAGCGTGATTGCCACCTTCAGCGAGGCGAAGAAATACGGCATGGCGCGCGGCAGACCGACCTTGAACAACACGTCGCGCCGTTTGGCGCCGAGCACGCGCAGCACGTCCTCCAGTTCCGGCTCCAGCGTGGCCAGCCCGGTGGCGATATTGACCATGATCGGGAAGAACGAGATCAGGAACGCGGTCAGGATGGCCGGACCCGCGCCCAGGCCGAACCACACCACCAGGATCGGCACGAAGGCGGCCTTGGGCAGCGCGTTGAAGGCCGTCATCAGCGGATAGCTGGCGGCATAGAGCAGCCGTGACGAGCCCATTGCCAGCCCCAGCAGCACGCCCACGGCGATGGCCACGCCGAAGCCCACCATGGTGGTCCAGAAGGTGCGCCACGCATGGCCGGCGATCACGTCGGCATATTCCACCAGCGAGGCCACGATCGCCGATGGTGTCGGCAGGATAAAGTCGGACACGCCGAAGGCCATGCACGCGCCCTGCCACAGCAGCAGCACCGCGGCCAGCAGCAGCCAGGGCGCCACGCGCTGCACGCGGCGCTCCTGCGCGGAAGTGAGAGTCATCATGGTAGCTTTGCCTCAGTGTTGGCGCACATGGCCGATCTTCTCGCGCAGCACGTGCACCAGGTCGGCAAATGGCTCGGTATAGGTCAGTTCCAGGTCGCGCGGGCGCGGCAGGTCGATCTCCTTGCGCATCAGGATGCGGCCCGGGCGCTGGCTCATCACGTAAACGGTGTCGGCCAGGAACACGGCCTCGCGCAGGTCGTGCGTGACCAGGATCACGTTGAAGCGCTGTGCCTGCCACAGGTCGCGCAGCACGCACCAGAGCTCCTCGCGCGTAAAGGCGTCGAGCGCGCCGAAGGGCTCGTCCAGCAGCAGCATGCGCGGCTCGTGGACCAGCGCGCGGCAGATCGAGGCGCGCTGCTGCATGCCGCCGGACAGCTGCCACGGGTACTTGTCCTCGTAGCCGGCCAGGCCCACCGTATGCAGCAGCTTGCGCGCGCGCTCGACGTACTCGTCGCGACGTGCGCGCAGGGTGGAGCGATATGGTTCGACGATCTCCAGCGGCAGCATCACGTTGTCCAGCGTGGTGCGCCACGGCAGCAGCGTGGGCGCCTGGAAGGCCATGCCGACCTGCTTGAGCGGGCCGGTCACCTTCTCGCCGGCAATCCTCACGACGCCGCGCGTGGCCGCCTTGAGCCCGGTCGCCAGCTTCATGAAGGTGGACTTGCCGCAGCCGGACGGGCCGACGATGGCAATGAACTCGCCCGGCGCCACCTGCAGCGAGATGTCCTCGACCGCGAACTCGCCCTTGTGCGCGAGCTCGTCGTTATAGGCCAGCCAGACCCGGTTGAAATCGACAAAGGGCTCCGCGGCCACGGGTGCGGCGCTCCCGCCGGAGGCGGGCATGAAGGCAGCCTGGCGCGTCATCATCGCAGCACATCCAGTTCGGCCGCGCTGGGCAGGAACGCGTCGGTCCACAGCGCATCGGGGTTGATGCGGCCCTTGGTGCCGAAGGCATCGGCCACCTGCGAGGCCATCAGCGACAGGCGCGGCTTGCTGACGCGCCCGAAGCCCTCGGCCTTCGCGTCCGGCGACTTGACCACGCTGTCCAGCGCCAGCTTGAGCCGGCGCACTTCCAGCTTCTCATCGATGATGCCGTCGCGCGCCTTGACCGCCTTGATGCCCTCTTCCGGCCGCGCGATCACGTCGCGCGCCGACTTGCTGAAGGCGCGCAGGAAGGCCTTCACCGCCTCGGGGTTCTTCTTCATGAAATCCTCGGAGGCGATCACCGCGTTGCCGTACAGCTTCACGCCGAACTGCGGGTACGGCAGCACCACGATGTCTTCATCCTTCACGCCGCGCGCGTTCAGGTTCAGGATCGATGTGAACGAGAACCCGGTGATGGCATCGAGGTCGCCGCGCGTGAGCATGGTCTCGCGCAGCGTCGGGTCCATTGCCTGCCAGTTGAACGAGGACGCCTGCAAGCCGTTGGCCCTGGCGAAGATCGGGAAGGCGCGGCGGCCGGCGTCGAACACCGGAGCGCCCATGCGCTTGCCGGCGAGGTCCTTCGGCGCGCGGATGCCGGACTTCTTCAGCGCGAGGACGGCGGCGGGCGTGTTGTTGTAGACCATCATCACGGCCACCGGCTTGTTCTTCGCGTCGGGGTTGTTGCCGTAGAACTCCATCACCGACGACATATCGGCGAAGCCCATGTCGTACGTGCCCGAGGCCACGCGGTTGACCACGTTGCCCGAGCCGTTGCCGGCATCGATCGAGACGTCGAGCTTCTCGGCCTTGTAGTAGCCCTTCTGCTCGCCCAGCAGGAACAGCGCCGCCGGCCCTTCGAAGCGCCAGTCGAGCTGGAAGCGGACCTTGGTTGGTGCAGCCTGCGCGTGGGCCGCGCCGGCGAACTGTGTCGACAGCACCAGGCTGGTGCCGATCATCACGCCGAGCTTCAGCAGGCGGCGCCGTGCCGCAGTGCGGGACGCGCGCGTGCCGGTATGTTCATGGTTCTCGGCGGCAGCAGCGCAAACGCCGGGGGACGCTAGCGCAGCGTGGAAATGAGGCATGGAATCTCTCCGTTGATCGTGATCTCGGAGGGATTCGTCCGCAAGGGACGTGCCAGGTTTTTCAGCCCCGTTTCAGGGCGTGCCCGCAAGCGATTGCCGAACCAAAAGTGTGCGAGGCGATTGCCGCAGCGCCATCGTCGGCAATGATTGTCGACAATGCCCGCCGCCCCTTGGTGCACGCGGATACAGGAGAATGCAGTCCCGTCAGGCGTCCTGCGTGGCGTCGCCCACGTCGAGTGCCAGCGCATCCGCGCCCACGGCTTCGCCGCCCTTGGCGGCGGCGCGCGCCTGGATGTCCCACATCTCGGCGTAGCGGCCACGCGCGCGCATCAGCTCGGCATGGGTGCCGCGCTCGACGATGCGGCCGTGGTCCATCACCAGGATCTGGTCGGCATGCACGACGGTGGACAGCCGGTGCGCGATCAGCAGCGTGGTGCGGTTCTGCGCCAGCCGCATCAGCTCGGCCTGGATCGCCTGCTCGGTGCGTGAATCCAGCGCCGAGGTGGCTTCGTCGAAGACCAGCACCGGCGGGTCCTTCAGCAGCGTGCGCGCGATCGCCACGCGCTGCTTCTCGCCGCCGGACAGCTTCAGGCCACGCTCGCCCACCGGGGTGTCGTACCCCTGCGGCAGCTCGCGGATGAAGCTGTCGATCTGCGCGGCGCGCGCGGCGGCGATGACCTCGTCGCGGCTGGCGTCTGGCCGGCCGTAGGCGATGTTGTAGAAGATGCTGTCGTTGAACAACACCGTGTCCTGCGGCACGATGCCGATGGCGCGGCGCAGGCTGTCCTGCGTGATCGCGCGGATGTCCTGGCCGTCGATCTCGATGGCGCCGCCGTTGACGTCGTAGAAGCGGAACAACAGCCGCGCCAGCGTCGACTTGCCCGAGCCGCTGTGCCCGACCACCGCGGTGGTGGTGCCCGCCGCGATGGTGAAATCCACGCCATCCAGGATCAGCCGGTCCGGCTCATAGCTGAAGCGCACGTCGCGGAAACGCACCTGCGCGCCGCTGACCTGCAGCGGCTGCGCGCCGGGCGCGTCGGCCACCTCCTGGTTGGTGCCCAGCAGCACGAACATGCGGTCCATGTCGGTGGTGGCCTGCTTGATCTCGCGGTAGATCACGCCGAGGAAGTTCAGCGGGATATAGAGCTGGATCATCAGGGTGTTGACCAGCACCAGGTCGCCCAGCGTGAGCTTGCCGTCGACCACGCCCACGGTGGCGCGCCACAGGATCAGGATCAGCCCCAGTGCGATGATGGTCTGCTGGCCGAAGTTCAGGAACGACAGCGAGTTCTGCGAGCGGATCGCCGCGGTGCGGTACTTGCGCAGGTTCTCGTCGTAGCGCTGCGCCTCGTACTCTTCATTGCCGAAGTACTTGACGGTCTCGAAGTTGAGCAGCGAATCGATCGCTTTCTGGTTGGCGCGCGAATCGAGCTCGTTCATGCGGCGGCGGAAATGCGTGCGCCATTCCGTCACCACGATGGTAAAGACGATATAGCCCACCAGCGCGCAGCCGGTGATGGCCGCGAACCAGATGTCGTAGTGCAGGATAAAGAAGCCGATCACCAGCCCCATCTCGACCAGCGTGGGCAGGATGCTGTACAGCGAGTACGAGATCAGCGACTGGATGCCGCGCGTGCCGCGCTCGATGTCGCGGCTCATGCCGCCGGTCTGCCGGTCCAGGTGGAAGCGCAGCGACAGCGCATGCAGGTGTCGGAACACCTGCAGCGCGATCTCGCGCACGGCGCTCTGCGTGACCTTGGAAAAGAGCATCTCCCGCAACTCGGTGAACAGTGTCGCCGACAGCCGCAGCAGCCCGTAGGCGACGATCAGCCCGACCGGCACGGCCAGCAGCGCGCGCGGATCGCCCGGCTGCAGGTTCATGCTGTCGATCAGCTGCTTCATCAGCACCGGCACGCCCAGGTTGGCCACCTTGGCGGACACCAGGCACGCCAGCGCCAGCATCACGCGCCACTTGTAGTGCCAGACATAGGGCAGCAGGTTGCGCACCGTCTGCCAGTCGCTGCGGGGCGCGCGCTGACCGGGAAAGAGCGTGTTTGAAGCAGGAGCGGGGGCCGGCTCGGCGGTCGTGGAATAGCGGCGCATACGTTAGAATTCGGGCCAATGCGCGATTGTCGCAGAGTTCGCATTACGTGGCAGGCGAAGGGTCTTTCGCCGCGCCCCGCCTCCTTCCGCAGTCCACCACACACCGTCATGAACGCTCCCCACACCGTCCCCGCCCTGCCCGCCGGCAAGAATCCCGCTCTGCGTGTGGTGCCCATGCCCGCCGACGCCAATGTGCACGGCGACGTGTTCGGTGGCTGGATCATGGCGCAGGTGGATATCGCCGGCTCGAT
Source organism: Cupriavidus sp. FW305-27 (assembly GCF_058787995.1). Classification (NCBI taxonomy): domain Bacteria; kingdom Pseudomonadati; phylum Pseudomonadota; class Betaproteobacteria; order Burkholderiales; family Burkholderiaceae; genus Cupriavidus; species Cupriavidus sp. FW305-27. Next base: position 48,652 of record NZ_JBYTAG010000010.1, on the reverse strand, counting down.
CCCGGCGGTGGAACGCGCCCAGGGCCGCGTGGCCACCGTCGCGGTCAACTCCTTCCTGTTCAAGCATCCGGTGTTCGTTGGCGACCTGGTCAGCTTTTATGCGGACATCGTCAAGACCGGCCGTACCTCGATCACGGTGTCGGTCGAGGTCTACGCGCAACGGATGCGCCACAGCAATGAGATCGTCAAGGTGACGGAGGCCACGCTGACGTATGTGGCGACGGATGAATCGCGGCAGCCGCGGATGCTGCCGTCGGCTTGAAGGGATAAGCCAGCGCTTGCTGGCTGTTTTCTCCCCTCTCCCACGAGCGGGAGAGGGGAGAGAACAAGCGGGATTGGACAGACGTGGGCCTTACTCGAACTTCGTAAAATCCGGCTTGCGCTTCTGGAAGAAGGCAGCAAACGCCTCTTTCGCCTCCGGCGCCACCAGCATCCTGCGGAACACCGCGCCCTCGTCGGCCATCTGCTTTTCCACCACCGCCACATCGCCCGCCTTCATCAGCCGCTTGGTCTCGCGCAGTGACGACGCCGGCAGGGCCGCCAGCTTGCGCGCCTGCTCCAACGCAAAGTCGTGCAGCTCGGCCACCGGCAGCACCCGCGTCACCAGCCCGATCTCCAGCGCCTCCTGCGCGCTGAAGGCTTCGCCCAGCAGCAGCTTCTCGGCCGCGCGCTGGTAGCCGACCAGCCGCGGCAGCAGCAGGCTCGAGGCGGCCTCCGGGCACAGGCCCAGCTGCACGAACGGCAGCGACAACTTGGCCGTATCGGACGCATAGACCAGGTCGCAATGCAGCAGCATGGTGGTGCCCACCCCGACCGCGGCACCGCTGATGGCTGCCACGACCGGCTTGGTGGCGTGGCTGATCTGGTAGAGGAACTGGAACACCGGCGCCTGCTCCGCGCCTTCGCCGGCGGTGGGCGGGCGCTGCATGAAGTCTTCCAGGTCGTTGCCGGCGGTAAAGATCTCGGGCTTGCCGCGCAGCAGGATGGCGCGCACGTTGCGGTCGGTCTCGGCCGCGCGCAGCGCGTCGGCCATGGCCTGGTACATCGCCGCGGTGATGGCGTTTTTCTTGTCGATGCGGTCGAACTCGATGGTCAGGATGCCCTGCTCGATGCCGGTGCGGATGCTCATGGTGTCCTCGTCTGTGGATGCATTGCTGGGTTTATTCAAAAGGCGGCGGCGATTCGGAAAGATAGCTCAGCCCGAACGCGCGCGCGCCGACATTCAGCGCCACCGTCAGGCTCATCGGCGCCAGCATCAGTGCCACGCCCTGTCCGCGCGCGGTGCGCTCCAGCGACTGGAACGCCGGCATCGCGCGCACGTCATCGAGCGGGCCGGCATAGCAGACCGAGATCGCCGGCACCATCAGGTCGCCGCCGCGGATGCACTGCTCGGCATGCTGCAGCACGCGCCGCGCACCCTCCTCGGAGCCGCGTGCCCTGGCGATGGCCTCGGTGTGCCCGCGGTGCATGCGCACCACCGGGCGGATATTGAAGGCGCTGCCCATCACATAGCGCCCCCAGGTAATGCTGCCCTCGCCCTTCTGGCGCGCGCGCGTGTACATGTAGAGCAGCTCGTCGGGCACCAGGAACATATGGGCGGCATCGCGCAGGCGCGTCTCGACCGCTTCCCGCACCGCCTGCGGGCTGGCGCCGGCGGCGGCCATGCGCGCGGCTTCGCGCACGATCAGCGCCTGGCCCGGCCCGATCGCGCCGGTGTCGACCACGGTCAGGTCGAACAGGCCCGTGCGCCCGGCTTCCTTGCGCAGGCGCACGCTGCGCGCCACGGTGCCGATCACCGCGCCGGTGGCATGCGCATACAGCTTGCTGCGCGAACTGGCAATGGTGAACAGGATGGCGCGGTCGCAGTGGGCCACCACGTTGCGCAGCAGGTGTTCTTCCAGCTCGCGCTCGAGCAGCGGGATCGATTCGGCGTAGTGGTCCTGGCGGCCGATCAGGTATTGCTGGTAGAGCGTGGGCAGCGCGTCTTCATCGCGCGTATCGGCGACAAAGTGTTCGCCCGCGCGGATGCGGAACGGAATCGTGTGGACCTTCAGCTGGGCCATGACGTCGCGCGGCAGATCGCACGCGGCATCGGCCAGGATGGCTGTCTCCTGCATATTATTGTCTCCTCCCTACCTGGTGACCCGCGTCGCGGGCGGCAGCCCCCGGTTACTGCTTTCTTCACCTGATGCAGAAGGGCGGGACAGTCCCGAGGGACCGTCCCGCAGGCGCGTTCAGACGCGCTCGAAGATACCTGCGGCGCCCATGCCCGTGCCAACGCACATGGTCACCATGCCGTACTTCAGGTTATGGCGGCGCAGCGCGTGCACCACCGTGGCCGAACGGATCGCACCGGTCGCACCGAGCGGGTGGCCCAGCGCAATCGCGCCGCCCATGCGGTTGACCTTGGCCGGATCCAGCTGCAGATCGCGCATCACCGCCAGCGACTGCGCGGCAAAGGCCTCGTTCAGTTCGATCCAGTCGAGCTGGTCCTGGGTCAGGCCCGCGGCCTTCAGCGCCGCCGGAATCGCTTCCTTGGGGCCGATGCCCATGATCTCGGGCGGCACGCCGCGCACCGCGAACGAGACGAAGCGCGCCAGCGGCACCAGGTTGAACTGCTTGAGGATCTTTTCCGAGACCAGGATCAGCGCGCCGGCGCCGTCGGAGGTCTGCGAGCTGTTGCCGGCGGTGACGCTGCCCTTGTTGGCAAACACCGGGCGCAGCTTGCCCAGGCCTTCCAGCGAGGTCTCCGGGCGCGGGCCTTCGTCCAGCGAGATCGTGCGCGACTTCACGTTCACCTGGCCGCTGGCGAGGTCGGGGAAGCGCTCGACGATCTCGATCGGCGTGATCTCGTCCTTGAACTCGCCGGCCTGCTGCGCCGCGATGGCCTTCTGGTGCGAGGCCAGCGAGAACGCATCCTGGTCCTCGCGGCTGACCTGCCATTGCTGCGCCACCTTCTCGGCGGTCAGGCCCATGCCGTAGGCGATGCCCACGTTCTCGTCGCGGGTGAAGATCTCCGGCGACATCGACGGCGAGTTGCCCATCATCGGCACCATGCTCATCGATTCCACGCCGGCGGCGATCATCACGTCGGACTCGCCCACGCGGATGCGGTCGGCAGCCATCGCCACCGCGCTCACGCCCGAGGCGCAGAAGCGGTTGACGGTGATGCCGCCCACGGTATTGGGCAGGCCCGACAGCAGCGCACCGATGCGCGCCACGTTCAGGCCCTGCTGCGCCTCAGGAATCGCGCAGCCGACGATGGCGTCTTCGATCAGCTTCGGGTCCAGGTCCGGCACCTGCGCCACGGCAGCCTTCAGGATGGTTGCCAGCAGGTCGTCCGGGCGCGTGTTCTTGAACGCGCCCTTCGGGGCCTTGCCGATCGGCGAGCGGGTGGCCGCAACGATATATGCGTCTTGCAGTTGTTTCATGATGTCGGTTCCTCGCTTGCCCTGTTAGTTACGCACCGGCTTGCCGGTCTGCAGCATGCCCATGATGCGCTCCTGCGTCTTGCCGGTGCCGAGCAGGTCGACAAAGGCCTTGCGCTCCAGCGCCAGCAGCCAGTCCTCGCTCACCAGCGAGCCGGCCTCGACGTCGCCGCCGCACACCGCCTCGGCGATGCGGCTGGCGATCAGGAAGTCGTGCGTCGAGATAAAGCCGCCGTCGCGCATATTGACCAGCGATGCCTTGATGGTGGCAATGCCCGAGCGGCCGGCCACCGGGACCAGCGTCGGCAGCGGCGCGCGGTAGCCGGCGCTGGCCAGCGCGCGCACTTCGTTCTGCGCCACGTACAGCAGCTCGTGCACGTTGAAGACGATCTTGTCGGACGGCTGCAGGTAGCCCATCTGGCGCGCTTCCAGCGCCGAGGCCGAGACCTTGGCCATGGCCGCGCTCTGGAAGCGGCTGGTCAGGAACTGCAGGATGTTGGTGCTGCCCGCGGCCTGCGCCGCGCGCGCGGCCGCCAGCGCGGCTTCCTTCAGGCCGCCGCCGGCCGGCACCAGGCCCACGCCCACTTCGACCAGGCCGATATACGTCTCCAGCGCGGCCACGCGCGAAGCCGAATGCAGCATCAGCTCGCAGCCGCCGCCCAGCGCAATGCCGGACGCCGCGGACACCACCGGCACCGAGGCGTACTTCACGCGCATCATGCCGTCCTGGAACTTCTTCACGAACGGTTCGATGCCCTTGGCGCCGCCCATCATGAAGGCGGGCATGGCCGCTTCCAGGTTGGCGCCGGCGGAGAACGGGCCACCCGGTGCGCCCAGCTGCAGCGAAGTCGGCTGCCACACCACCAGCCCCTTGTAGCCGGCTTCGGCCAGGTCGATGGCGCGGGTCAGGCCGTCGATCACGTCCGGCCCGATGGTGTTCATCTTGCTCTTGAACGAGACCACCAGCACGTCGTCCTGGCCTTCGCTCACCCAGATGCGCACGGCGTCGTTCTCTTCGACGGTGCGGCCGGCCTTGCGCGGATCGGCCGCGGCAGTGCCCTTGATCGCGGCACGGAATGCCTGGCGCTGGTACACCGGCAGCTTGCTGCGCGCGACGAAGGACTGCGTCGCCGGCGACCACGAACCGGCAGCGGCGTGCACGCCCTGGTTCTCTGCCACCGGGCCCTCGAATACCCATGCCGGCAGCGGCGCGGCCGACAGCGCCTTGCCGGCTTCCACGTCTTCCTTGACCCACTCGGCCACCTGCTTCCAGCCGGCCGACTGCCAGTCTTCGAACGGACCCGAGTTCCAGCCGAAGCCCCAGCGGATCGCCAGGTCGATGTCGGCGGCGGAGCCTGCGATCTGCTCCAGGTAGACGGCGATGTAGTGGAACACGTCGCGGAACACCGCCCACAGGAACTGCGCCTGCGGGTTGGTCGACTCGCGCAGCAGCTTGATGCGCTCGGCCGCATCCTTCTTCAGCATGCGCACCACGATCTCGTCGGCCTTCTTGCCGGCATCGACGTACTGGCCGGTCTTGGCGTCGAGCACCTTGATGGCCTTGCCTTCCTTCTTGTAGAAGCCGGCACCGGTCTTCTGGCCCAGCGCGCCCGCGTCGACCAGGCCCTTGAGTACGGCCGGGGTCTTGTACACCGGCGCGAACGGGTCGTCGTGCAGGGTGTCCTGCATGGTCTTGATCACGTGCGCCATGGTGTCCAGGCCGACCACGTCCGCGGTGCGGAAGGTGGCGGACTTGGCGCGGCCCAGCTTGGAGCCGGTCAGGTCATCGACCACGTCGAACGGGATGCCGAACTTCTCGGCTTCGGCAAACACGGCCAGGATCGAGAAGATGCCGACGCGGTTGGCGATGAAGTTGGGCGTGTCCTTGGCGCGTACCACGCCCTTGCCGAGCGTGGTGGTCAGGAAGGCTTCCAGCTGGTCGAGGATCTGCGGCTGCGTGGTCGCGGTCGGGATCAGTTCCACCAGGTGCATGTAGCGCGGCGGGTTGAAGAAGTGCACGCCGCAGATGCGCGACTTCAGGTCCGCATCAAACCCGTCGGACAGCGCTGTGATCGACAGGCCCGAGGTGTTGGTCGCGAAGATCGCGTGCGAGGCCAGGTGCGGCGCGACCTTCTTGTACAGGTCGTGCTTCCAGTCCATGCGCTCGGCGATCGCCTCGATCACCAGGTCGCATTCCTTGAGCAGCGCGATGTCGTCCTCGTAGTTGGCCGCCTGGATCAGGCCGGCCTCTTCCTTGATGCCCAGCGGCGCGGGCGAGAACTTCTTCAGGTTCTCGATGGCGCGCAGCGCGATGCCGTTCTTGGGACCTTCCTTGGCGGGAAGGTCGAACAGCACCACCGGCACGCGCGCATTGATCAGGTGGGCGGCGATCTGCGCCCCCATGACGCCGGCACCCAGCACGGCGACCTTCTTGACGATGAAATTGGACATGCTCGCTCCTGGATTAGTGAGCGTTAGACAGATGCGAAGCCGTCGTTCCCGGCCGGGAACGACGGGTAGAGTCGACTCAGAACAGGTCTGCGTCCAGCGCCATCAGCGTGGCCGAACCGGCGCGCGCCTTGCGGATCTCGGCGGCGGTTTCCGGCAGCAGCTTGGCAAAGTAGAAGCGTGCCGTGGCCAGCTTGGCGGTGTAGAACTTGTCGCCGCTCGCTTCCTTCTCCAGCGCGATCTTGGCCATGCGGGCCCAGAAGTATGAGAACACCAGGTGGCCCACCACGCGCAGGTACGGCACCGCGGCAGCGCCCACCTCGTCGGCATTGCCCATCGCCTTCATGCCGATTTCCATGGTGAGCTTCTGCACCTTGTCGCCAATGTCGGCGAGCGGGTTGATGAACTCCTGCATGGCTTCGTTGGTGCCTTCGGCTTCAACGAATTCCTGCACGATCTTGCCGAAGGCCTTCATCCTGGCGCCCATGTCGCCCAGGATCTTGCGGCCCAGCAGGTCCAGCGCCTGGATGGTGTTGGTGCCTTCGTAGATCATGTTGATGCGCGCATCGCGCACATACTGCTCCATGCCCCACTCGGCGATATAGCCGTGGCCGCCGAACACCTGCATGCCCTCATTGGTGGACGTGAAGGCGTTGTCGGTCAGGAAGGCCTTGATCACCGGCGTGAGCAGCGCGACCAGGTCGCCGGCCTGCTTGCGCACGGCTTCGTCAGGGTGCGACAACTCGCGGTCGATCTGCAGCGCGGTCCAGTAGCTGAAGGCGCGGCCGCCTTCGGCGTAGGCCTTCTGCGTCAGCAGCATGCGGCGCACGTCCGGGTGCACGATGATCGGGTCGGCGGGCTTGTCCGGCGCCTTCGGGCCGGTCAGCGCGCGCATCTGCAGGCGGTCCTTGGCGTAGGCCAGCGAGTTCTGGTACGCCACTTCGGTCAGCCCCAGGCCCTGCGCGCCCACGCCCAGGCGCGCGGCGTTCATCATCACGAACATGGCGTTCAGGCCCTTGTTGGGCTCGCCCACCATCCAGCCGCGCGCGCCGTCCAGGTTCATCACGCAGGTGGCGTTGCCGTGGATGCCCATCTTGTGCTCGATCGAGCCGCACTTGATGCCGTTGCGCTCGCCCGGGTTGCCGTTGGCATCGGGGATGAACTTGGGCACCACGAACAGCGAGATGCCCTTGGTGCCGCCCGGCGCGTCCGGCAGGCGTGCCAGCACCAGGTGGATGATGTTCTCGGCCATGTCGTGCTCGCCGGCCGAGATGAAGATCTTGGTGCCCGAGATCAGGTAGGAACCGTCGGCCTGCGGCTCTGCCTTGGAACGCAGGATGCCGAGGTCGGTGCCGCAGTGCGGCTCGGTCAGGCACATGGTGCCGGTCCACACGCCGGAGACCAGCTTGGGCAGGTAGGTCTGCTGCAGTTCTGGCGTGCCGTGCGCGTGCAGCGCCTCGTACGCGCCGTGCGACAGGCCCGGGTACATGGTCCAGGCCTGGCCGGCCGAGTTCAGCATCTCGTAGACCACATTGTTGATCACGATCGGCAGGCCCTGGCCGCCGAACTCGGGATCGCACGCCAGCGCCGGCCAGCCGGCCTCGACATACTGCTGATAGGCCTCCTTGAAGCCGGTGGGAGCCTTGACCACGCCGTCGCCGACGTAGGTGCAGCCTTCGCGGTCGCCCACCTGGTTGAGCGGGAACACCACGTCCGAGCAGAACTTGCCGGCTTCCTCGATAACCTGGTTGATGGTGTCCGCGTCGATGTCCGCGTGCGGCGGCATCGCCTTGAGTTCGGCTTCGGCGCCGAGCAGTTCATGGAGCACGAACTGCATGTCGCGCAACGGTGCGGTGTACTGGCCCATCTGAGACTCCTTGGAGTTGTGCGATGCCGCCACGCCGCCCGTCCCGCTTGCGCGATACGGTCCGACCGGGGCGACCTCAGGTACGGTAAGACTGAATCAGCTTGTTGAGCGCGACCATGGCAAGCTCGGCACTGTCAGGCAGGCGCAGGAAACGGGCGTCATGATGCAAGCCTAGTTCAAGGCTGTACATCTCGAACAGCATCAGGCGCGGATCGCAGTCCGCGCGCAGGTGCCCTTCCTCCCGCGCCTGGTTGATGGCGCGCGTGAGCGCTGCCCGCCAGATGGTGACGCTCTTGACCAGCTCGTCACGCACCAGGCTGCCGGCACGGTCGTCGTACTCCACGGCGCCGCTGATGTAGATGCATCCAGTCGTCACTTCCTGGATGCGCTTCTCCATCCAGCGCCGCACCATCGACCATAGCCGGGGCAGGCCGCGCGGCTCCTGCAGCGAGGGATAGAACACCTCCTGCTCGAACCGGCGGTGATACTCCCGCACCACCTCCACCTGCAGGTCTTCGCGCGAACCGAAATGCGCGAAGACACCGCTCTTGCTCATCTGCATGCGTTCCGCGAGCAGCCCGATGGTCAGACCTTCGAGCCCGTCGCGGGACGACAATTCCAGTGCGGCATCCAGAATCGCCACGCGCGTCATTTCACCCTTGCGCATTGGCGCGGGGGAGGCGGCGGCGGATTCGAGACGGGCTGACTGGTGTCGCATGTTTTTTCTCCGTTCTGCGGGGCCCTGCTGCGGCCCCGCGTATGACCCTGACGTTGCATTATTTGCTTGCGGCCGAACCGGCGGATTTGCCGGTGCATACCGCGAATGCACGCAGTCTAAGCCAAAAAAGAACGGTCGTTCAGATTATTCTGGCGCAGCAGCCGACCATCAAGCTTTTAATTAGACCGCTGTTTCTAAACGGACTGCAATGCAGCATGTCCGTCATGTCGGTCATGGCTTGCGCCGCGACCGGTTGCAGCGAGCGCCCTGCCGCATGGCAGCAAACGCACACCGCGTTCGCGGCTGTCGTTCAGTAGCGCCCCGCGACACCGGCAATGACGACACCCAGGCGCAGCAGCATATAGGCCGCCCAGTTGGCCAGCCGGTGCAGCGGCGAGCGGCGCGCATGCACCTCGGGCATCACGCGCACGCTGCGGTGCGCAATGGCGTATTCCAGCGCGGTGCGCAGTTCAGCGGCGAAGGCCGCATCATAAACGGCGACGTTGGCTTCGCGCGCGAGCAGCAGGCTGAACGGGTCCATATTGCTCGACCCGACCGTGGCCCAGGTCTCGTCGACCACGCCCACCTTGGCGTGCAGGAAGCTCTCGGCATACTCGTAGATCTCGACGCCGGCCTCCAGCAGCGAGGCATACAGCGCATGGGTGGCGTAGTGCTGCAGCCGGTATTCGACCCGCCCCTGCAGCAGCAGCCGCACGCGCACGCCGCGCGCGCGGCAGGCCAGCAGCGCGCGCCGCATCTTGTGGCCAGGCAGGAAGTAGGCGTTGGCAAGGATCACGTCGTGGCGCGCGGCGCCCAGCGCGCGCAGGTATTCGCGCTCGATGGTGCGGCGGTTGCGCAGGTTATCGCGCAGCAGCAGCGCGGCGCGTACGCCGCCCGCGGCTTCCGGGCGCGGCGGCAGGTCGGTGACCAGCGGGTAGTCGGCCACCGCGGCGGCGCGTTCGGTGCCGTGCATATCGCGCAGCGACAAGCGCCACCAGAGCCGCTCGGCGGACAGCGCGATGCCGTCCACCAGCGGGCCGCCGACCTGCACCGCGAAGTCATAGCGCGGCCCCAGGTTGGCGCCTTCGAACGGGCCGTGGTTGTGGTCGTCGATGATATTGATGCCGCCGACAAAAGCCACGCGCCGGTCGATCACCGCCAGCTTGCGGTGCAGCCGGCGCAGGTGGCGCCGCGCCAGCCGGAAGCCGCGCAGCATGCGGAATACGCGCAGTTGCACGCCGCCGGCGCGCAGCCGCGCGGCCAGCTCGGCGGGCATGTCGCCGGCGCCGAATCCGTCCACGGTCACGCGCACGGTCACGCCGCGCGCGGCGGCGCGGATCAGCGCGTCGCTGACCGCGCGGCCGACCTCGTCATCGGCATAGATGTAGGTTTCCAGCATCACCTGGAACGCGGCCTGGTCGATGGCGGCGATCAGCGCGGGGAAGAAGTCCTGGCCGCCGTGCAGCAGCCGCACCGCATTGCCGGTGGTGGGCTTGCCGCGGCGCCAGGTCCAGCGCAGCATGTGGCGGCGCGGCGCGTGGTCGCCGGCCGCTGCGGGGTCGTGCGCGCGGGTGTCGGCATGAGCGGAGTGGGAGATCCGTGACATGCCGTGATTATCGGACAGATTGCCGGGCGCAAGGCGCCGCGCGCACATTGGCAGGCGCATCTCTGCTATCGTCGAGACTGATGCTTGCCCGCGCAGCCAGCGACGGGCAAGCGACGACTGACGCCCCCACGGAACCCATTGTGAAGGTATTCGGCATTACCGGATCGTCCGGCAGCGGCAAGACCACGCTGCTGGACCAGCTCATCCCCTGCTTCGTCGCCGCCGGCCTGCGCGTGGCCGGCGTCAAGCATACCCATCACGGCTTTGACCCCGACACGCCCGGCAAGGACTCCTGGCGCATGCGCGAGGCCGGCTGCGCCAATGTCGTGCTGGTCGGCGCGCGCCACCTGACGCTGATGCGCCACTACCCGGAAGCGGTGCCCTCGCCCGAACTGGACGATGCGCTCGCCGTGCTGCCGGCCGACACCGAACTGGTGCTGGTGGAGGGCTACAAGCGCAGTGATTTTCCCAAGCTGGAGGTATATCGCCCGGCACTGGGGCGCACGCCGCTGTGGGACGAGGTGCCGGGCGTGGTGGCGGTGGCAAGCGACGACCCTGCCGCGGTCGCTGCCATGACCGCGCTGCCGGTGCTGGACCTGAACGACCCGCAGGCGGTGTTCGCCTTCATCCGCGACTATCCGGACAGCGCGCGCTGAATTCAGGCGGCCTTGCCGGCGGGCTCCGCGGGCATGGCCAGCTCGCCCCGCGGATGCCCCAGTTCCGCCACCAGCGGCACGTGATCCGAGCGCTGCGCCCAGTCGCGGCCGGTCAGCGCATGCGCGCGCTCGATCTCGTAGCCGCGCACATAGATGCGGTCGAGCTGCCACCACGGCATATGGCTGGGGAAGGTATGCAGCCGCGCACCGCGCGCGTGCGAGGCCTCGACCGCGCCCAGCGTATTGCAGATCTGCGCATCGAGCCGGTGGTTCCAGTCGTTGAAGTCGCCGGCGATCACCAGCGGCATGCCCGCGGGCACCACGGTGCGCACACGCTCCACCAGGGCCTCGGCCTGGCGCACGCGGCTGCGCGCGAACAGGCCGAAATGCACGCAGATCAGGTGGGTTTCCACCCCGTGCACATCCGCCACCGCATGCAGCAGCCCGCGCTGCTCGAAGCGGTGGTCGGAAATATCCAGGTTTTCGGACATCAGGATCGGGTGGCGCGACAGGATCGCGTTGCCGTGATGGCCGTAGTCATAGACCGCGTTGCGGCCGTAGACCGAGTGCGGATAGGCGTCAGTGGCCAGGTAGTTGAGCTGCGTATGCTCCGGATCGAACAGCGCCGCGGCCACCAGCCGGTCGTTGCGGTCCTGCACTTCCTGCAGGAAGACGATGTCCGCATCCATCGCATGCAGGCCGGCGCGCACGTTCTGGATGCGCGGGCGCCGCGAGATGCCGGTCACTCCCTTGTGGATGTTGTAGGTGACCACGCGCAGCTTCATGGCTGCGCTCCGTATACCGCCTGCCGCTCGCCAGCGCCAGCCCCGGCCGCGCGCCAGGCGAGCTGGCGGATGGCCTCGGCATTGCTGCTGGAAAAGCATTGCTGCGCCGCCTGCTCCCACGGCAGCCACTGGTATTGCAGGTGTTCGCGTGGCGCCAGCGTCACCGGCAGCGCCTGCTGCACGCGCAGCCCGAACCAGTGCTCGGTATTGCGCGTGACGCCTTCGGCGTAGCGGTGGCGCCACTGCGGGTAGATCTCGTACTGGATGGTGTGGGCCCAGTCGGTCAGCTGGTGCTCGCCGGCGATGATGCCGGTTTCCTCGGCCACTTCACGCGCGGCGGTCAGGGCCAGGGGTTCGTCCAGGGTGTCGAGGCTGCCGGTCACGGACTGCCAGAACCCCGGGCGATCGGCGCGTTCCAGCAGCAAGACTTGAAGATCTGGCGTGTAAATCACCACCAGCACGGATTCCGGGATCTTGTAGGACATGGGTCTGGGCGAAAGGACAAACCCAAGGATAGCGCAGCCGTGCCACGTTGCCACGCGAAAGCGTGGCGGCGCACGCCCGGGTCGACCCTCGGCGGCCTTCAGGCGGCGCTGCGCGTGCCATAGGTGGCACGGGGTGCCAGGTACGGCTCGTCGGCGGCAGTGCGCTGCCAGGTGTCGAACACCTGGGGCGAATCGCCGTGGCCCCAGGCGGCACGCAGCTGGTCCATCAGCGGCGCCAGCGCCTGGCGGTAGCGCTTGGACGCGCCATGCGCGTGCGTGGCCAGCGCGTCGGCGCGGTGCCGGACCTCGCCCTGCAGCCGCGTGCGCTCCAGCGCGATTTCCTTCTCGCGCTGTCCCAGCGAGTTGTACTTCTGGATCAGGAAGCGCTGGTAATCGCCGCCATCCATGCCCTGCGCCGCCTGCGCGTTGACCTGCTCGAAACGCAGCACGATGCTGCCGGTTTCCTGCTCGATATGGGCAACCTCGGCGTCCAGGGCCTGCAGCGCCTCCTGCACGCGCTGGGCGTCGCGGCGCAGTGCCTGCACCTGCGCGGCCTCGTCCTCGAACACGCGCTGCGCATCCAGGTAGGCCTGCACCACCGGCTGCGGCGCCACCACCAGCAGCGGGTTGGCGCCGTCGGCGCGCTGGCCGGCCAGCAAGGCGTCGTCGGCCAGGCGCAGGTTGCCGAGCTCGTCCAGCCAGCGCCCGCGCGTCATGACCACGCCGACGGTATCCAGCGCCAGCCGGCGCAGCGCTTCGGCACGCTGCATTTCCACCGGCTCGGCCGCCGCGGCGGGCGCGGCCGACTGCACCGCATGGGCGATGTCGGGCACGCAGGCGGCCACCGTGGTGGCCACCGATTCAGACATGGCCTGCGCCGAGCGGCGCACGGCGCGGCGCAGCTCGAAGCGCGCCAGCAGCATCATCACCAGTCCGGCCACCAGCCAGGTCAGGATGGTTTGGTCATGGGCCAGCAGGAACTGGCGGATCAGGTCGATATCCAGGGTCACGAATTTCCTCCCGAGTGCCGGAAGCCTTCATTGCGAGGCCGCTCGGCAAATTACGTGTCAAAGAGAGCAGACCCCGCCGCGGCGCCCTTCGTTCCGACCGGTAACAAATCGAAACCAATGCGCCGCGCGCCTCACAGCGCAGGCGCCCAGACGTTGCGCATAAAGCAAAAAAGCCGCGCAATCGCGCGGCTTCCTTGCGGACTTCAGGCAACTCAGGCCGTCGGCTTGGGCTCCGTGGCGCGCAGGCGGATGTGCAGTTCGCGCAGTTGCTTCTCGTCGACCGAGCTCGGGGCCTGGGTCAGCAGGTCCTGGGCGCGCTGGGTTTTCGGGAAGGCGATCACGTCGCGGATCGAGTCGGCGCCGGCCATCATCGTGACGATGCGGTCCAGGCCGAAGGCCAGGCCGCCGTGCGGAGGCGCGCCGTACTGCAGCGCGTCCAGCAGGTAGCCGAACTTGGCGCGGGCTTCATCGTCATTGATGTTGAGCGCGCGGAACACCTTGCTCTGGATGTCCGAACGGAAGATCCGCACCGAGCCGCCGCCCATTTCCCAGCCGTTCAGCACCATGTCGTAGGCCTTGGCCAGGCACTTGCCCGGGTCGGTCTCCAGGTATTCCAGGTGCTCGTCCTTGGGGCTGGTGAACGGGTGGTGCATGGCCACCCAGCGCGCGTCTTCCTCGTCGTACTCGAACATCGGGAAGTCGACCACCCACAGCGGCTTCCAGGTGTCTTCGAACAGGCCGTTGGCCTTGCCGAAGTCAGAGTGGCCGATCTTCAGGCGCAGCGCGCCGATCGAGTCGTTGACCACCTTGGCCTTGTCGGCGCCGAAGAAGATGATGTCGCCGTCCTGGGCGCCGGTGCGCTTGAGGATCTCGGCAATGGCGGCGTCGTGCAGGTTCTTGACGATCGGCGATTGCAGGCCGTCGCGGCCCTTGGCCACTTCGTTGACCTTGATCCAGGCCAGTCCCTTGGCGCCGTAGATGCCGACGAACTGGGTGTAGGCGTCGATCTCGCCGCGCGAGATCGCACCGCCGCCCGGCACGCGCAGGCCGACCACGCGGCCGTTGTCGCTGTTGGCGGGGCTCGAGAACACCTTGAAGTCGACGTCCTTCATCACCTCGGTCAGCTCGGTGAATTCCAGCTTGACGCGCAGGTCAGGCTTGTCCGAGCCGAAGCGGGCCATGGCCTCGCGGAACTCCATCACCGGGAACCTGGCGTCCAGGTCGACGTCGATGGCGTTCTTGAACACCGTGCGCATCATGTCCTCGAACAGGTCGCGGATCTCCTGCTCGGTCAGGAACGAGGTCTCGCAGTCGATCTGCGTGAATTCCGGCTGGCGGTCGGCACGCAGGTCTTCGTCGCGGAAGCACTTGGTGATCTGGTAGTAGCGGTCGAAGCCGGAGACCATCAGCATCTGCTTGAAGATCTGCGGCGACTGCGGCAGCGCGAAGAAATGGCCCGGGTTGACCCGCGACGGCACCAGGTAGTCGCGCGCGCCTTCGGGCGTGCTCTTGCCCAGCATCGGGGTCTCGATGTCGATAAAGCCCTGCGCATCGAGGAACTTGCGCACTTCCATCGCCACCTTGTAGCGCAGGCGCAGGTTGTACTGCATCTGCGGGCGGCGCAGGTCCAGCACGCGGTGCGTCAGGCGCGTGGTTTCCGACAGGTTGTCGTCGTCGAGCTGGAACGGGGGCGTGACCGACGGGTTCAGCACGGTCAGTTCATGGCACAGCACCTCGATCTTGCCCGAGGTCAGGTTGGCGTTCTCGGTGCCGGCCGGGCGCGGACGGACCTTGCCGGTGACGCGGATGCAGAACTCATTGCGGATCTCTTCGGCGGCCTTGAACATCTCGGGGCGGTCCGGGTCGCACACCACCTGCACCAGGCCTTCGCGGTCGCGCAGGTCGATGAAGATCACGCCGCCATGGTCGCGGCGGCGCTGGACCCAGCCGGTCAGGGCCACTTCCTGGCCCGAGAATTGTTCGGTCACCAGACCGCAGTAGTGAGTACGCATGGAGGACATAAGGAGATTCCCGGTAAAACGCGGCCGCCCGAAGCACATCGGGCGGCCCGTGATCAGATTGGATGCTTAAGGATCGGTCGTCTCGACCGTTTCCTCGCTGCTGGCCCTGCCGGCCGGATTGGCCGGGGCTGCCGGCCGGGACATGCTGCCGTTCTTGCGCGGCAATTCCGCCGGTGCCACCACGCCCATCGAGACGATGTACTTGAGCGCGGCGTCGACGGTCATGTCGAGTTCGATGGTGTCGGCCTTGGGCATCATCAGGAAGAAGCCCGAGGTCGGATTCGGCGTGGTCGGCACGTAGACGCTGACGTATTCGCCCTGCAGGTGGTTCTGCACGTCGCCGCCGGGGCGCCCGGTCAGGAAGGCGATGGTCCACGAGCCCTCGCGCGGGTACTGCACCAGCAGCGCCTTGCGGAAGGCGTTGCCCGAGGACGACAGCAGCGTGTCCGAGACCTGCTTGACGCTGGTGTAGATCGGGCCCACCACCGGGATATGGCCCAGCAGCGCTTCCCACCAGCGCACCAGGCGCTGGCCGATGAAGTTATGCGCCAGCAGGCCGACCAGCAGGATCACCAGCAGCGTGAGGATGGCGCCCAGGCCCGTCACGCGCTTGCCGAACATCAGCCGGTCCGGGCGCCAGGCCTCGGGCAGCAGCGCCAGGCTCTGGTCCATCGTGCCGATGATCAGGCTGAGCACCCACAGCGTGATGCCCAGCGGCACCAGCACCAGCAGCCCGGTCAGGAACCAGGTTTTCAGGGCGGAAGTCTTCTTGGCAACCACGGGGCGGGTCCGGCTCAATGGCAGGCGCAGGCGCTGCCGCAGCCGCCGGCTGCCGCGGGCGTGGCCGAAGCGGACGTGGCAGGACTGGCCGGCGATTCAGCCACCGCCGGGGTGCTGGCCGCCGCTGCAGCGGCGCCACCAGCGGCGCCGGTCGCTGCCGGCGCGCCGGCGCTGCCGCCGCGGAAGTCGGTCACGTACCAGCCCGAGCCCTTGAGCTGGAAACCAGCAGCGGTCAGCTGTTTCTTGAACGCGCCGGCGGTGCCGCACGACGGGCAGTCCGTCAGCGGGGCATCGCTCATTTTCTGCAGCACATCGCGCCCGTGGCCGCAGGCGTCGCAACGGTAGGCATAGATCGGCATGGTGTTATTTCGCGAGAAAACTTCGGAATTGGTACAAAGGCGGACATCGGCGTGGGCCATGGCGGCCGCGGGAAATTCCCGTGCGACGATGCAAAGCCTTGAATTATAAACCGTTCCGGGGCCGCCTGATCGCCGGAAATGAGGGGATGGCAGACCCCGGGCCGTCAGGCGATATGCACTTCCTTGACCGGCGCGTGATCTGCAATCCACTGCGGCAGCAGTGAACCGATCACCATGCCGCTGATCGAGAACAGCAGGCCCACCATTTGCGGCGGCACCACGGCATCGGCAAAGGCCAGCTCGCAGGTCAGCCAGGAGGACAGGCCCAGCAGGATCGCCGCCAGCCCGCCCTGGCGGGTGGCGTGCTTCCAGAACATGCCGAAGGCCAATGGCACGAAGGACGAGACCAGGGTGACCTTATAGGCATTTTCGACCATATGGAAGATCGACAGGTGCGAGTTAAGTGCGAACAGCGTCACCAGCGCGGTGAATACCAGCACCACGGTCTGCATCACGCGCAGGAACTGCCGGTCGTCGAGGTGGCGGAAGTACGGGCGCAGGATGTTCTCGGCAAAGGTCACCGACGGCGCCAGCAGGGTGGCCGAAGCGCAACTCTTGATCGCCGACAGCAGCGCGCCGAAGAACATCACCTGGGCGAACATCGGTGCGTGCTGCAGGATCAGCTTCGGCAGGATCAGCTGCGAATCGGTGTCGATGTACCTGGCCACCATGCCGGGGTCGATCAGCGTGGCCGAATACGCCAGGAACATCGGGATAAAGGCGAAGCAGAAGTACAGCACGCCGCCCAGCACCGAGGCGCGCCCGGCGATCTGCTCGGTGCGCGACGAGGTCACGCGCTGGAACACGTCCTGCTGCGGGATCGAGCCCAGCATCATGGTGAACAGCGCCGCCGCGAAGCCAATGATCTGTATGAAATCCAGCGACGGCAGGAACTCGAACTTGCCGGCCGCGGCCGCGTGCGACACCACCGCCGTGACGCCGCCGGCCTGGCCGCTGACCTCGTAGCCGATATAGAGCATGCCGATCACGATGATGATCATCTGGATGAAGTCGGTGATGGCCACCGACCACATTCCGCCGAACAGCGTATAGACCAGCACGCTGGCTGCGCCGATCATCATGCCGGCCTCCTGCGACAGCGCGCCGTCCGAGACGGTATAGAACACCAGCCCGAGCGCCTTGATCTGCGCCGCCACCCAGCCCAGGTAGGACACCACGATGCACAGCGTGGTCAGCACCTCGGCCAGCCGGCCATAGCGGTTGTGGTAGTAGTCGCCGATGGTCAGCAGGTTCATCCGGTACAGCGGCCGGGCGAAGAACAGGCCCACCAGGATCAGGCACAGCGACGAGCCGAAGGGGTCGGAGACCACGCCCGACAGGCCTTCCTTGAGGAATACGGCGGGGATGCCCAGCACCGTCTCCGAGCCGAACCAGGTGGCGAAGACGGTGGCGGTGACGATATGGAATGGCAGGCTGCGCCCGGCGACGGCGAAATCGGTGGTGTTGCGTACGCGCAGCGCCGCCCACAGGCCGATACCGACCGAGATTACCCAGTAGATGATGACGAACCAGATCAGCATGCCGCTGCCCTATGCAGAAGTGCCCTTGTGGCGAGAAACCGAATGCCGGGCGGCGCATGAGTGCACGTTGCTTGCGCGCATCTGCCCGGAGTCCAATTCATCGGTCGGGGCCGCATATCGAGCTGCCTGGTGTTCTCGCGCTGGGCGGAAAACGCGGCCGGGGCTGCGGTCGTAGCCGAATCAAAACGCGGATTATAGCGACGCAGACCAGCGTGGGCGAAAAAAATTCCCCGCTGGCGCAAATGCGCCACGCGGAGCATCGCCTGCGCCACAAGGGCTGGCCGGAGGCGGCGTCAGCCGGACCGGCGGCGCCAGACCTGCCAGCGCTCCTGCCCCTGGAACACCGGCAGCGGCGCGGCCGTGGGCCGGTCCTCAAGTCGCTCGAAGGCCGGTGCCAGCAGCGCGTCCAGCGCCTCGGCCGGCATCGCGAACGGCGGCCCGCCGCGGTTTTCGCCGAGGTAGAAGTAGCCGGCCAGCAGGCCGCCCGGCGGCAGCAGTTGCGCGACCCGGGCGGCATAGTCGGCCCGCATCGCCGGCGGCAGCGCGCACAGGAAGGCCCGTTCGTAGATCAGCTCGCACGGCGGCTGCGGCGTGAAGGCAAAGAAATCGCCCTGCTGCACCACTACCCCCGCCGGCCCCAGAGTTTGCCGCGCCGACGCCACCGCCTGCGGCGAGAAGTCGATTGCCGTCACCGGCCAGCCACGCTCGAACAGCCACGCGGCCTCCCAGCCGTTGCCACAGCCTGGCACCAGGGTCGGACATGGGGCACGGCCTTCAATGAACTGCCGGAATTCCTCGGGCACGCCGCCCTGGTCCCAGGGCGTGAAGCCCTGTTCGAAACGCTCGTCCCAGAATGCCGGGTCGGCGGCGTTGCGGGTGGCGAAGGTCGGCACGGGCTTGGCAGGGTCGCTCATGGTCACCTCAAAAATGGATCAGCCTGGGTGCGCTACCAGTAGCCCGCCCAGCCCAGCACATGCGTCAGCACGATGCCGGCGACAAAGCCGCCCAGCAACAGCAGCCCGGTGCCGAGCAGCCGGTTGGTGCGGCGCTGCTCCACCACCAGCATCGCCAGCAGCTTGTCCTGCTCGCCGTTGCTGGTCAGCGCGCGCCGCTCCAGGAACTGGTGCGCCAGGCGCGGGAAGTCGGGCAGCATCTTGGCCCACAGCGGCGCCTCCACCTTGACCCGCTCCCAGGCGCCCTTCCAGCCCACCTGCTCGTGCATCCAGCGTTCCAGGAAAGGCTTGGCGGTCTTCCACAGGTCCAGGTCGGGGTCGAGCTGGCGGCCCAGGCCTTCGATATTGAGCAGCGTCTTCTGCAGCAGCACCAGCTGCGGCTGGATCTCGACATTGAAGCGGCGCGAGGTCTGGAACAGGCGCATCAGCACCATGCCCAGCGAGATTTCCTTGAGCGGCTTGTCGAAGTACGGCTCGCAGCAGGCGCGCACGGCGCTTTCCAGCTCTTCGACACGGGTGTCTGGCGGCACCCAGCCGGACTCCACGTGCAGCAGTGCTACGCGGTGGTAGTCGCGCCGGAAGAAGGCGATGAAATTCTGCGCCAGGTAGTTCTTGTCGAACTCGGACAGCGCGCCGACGATGCCGAAGTCCAGCGCGATATAGCGGCCGAAGGTCTCGGGCTGCACCGACACCAGGATATTGCCCGGGTGCATGTCGGCATGGAAGAAGCCGTCGCGAAACACCTGGGTGAAGAAGATCTCGACACCCTCTTCCGCCAGCTGGTGCATGTCCACGCCGGCGGCCTTGAGCGACTCGGTGCGCGAGATCGGGATGCCGTGCATGCGCTCCATCACGAACACGGTGCTGCTGCACCAGTCCCAGAACACCTCGGGCACCAGCAGCAGGCTGGTGTCGGCAAAGTTGCGGCGCAGCTGGCTGGCATTGGCCGCCTCGATCATCAGGTCGAGTTCGTCGTGCAGATACTTGTCGAACTCGGCCACCACCTCGCGCGGCTTCAGGCGCTTGCCGTCGGCCCAGAAGCGTTCCAGCCAGGTGGCCATGTCGCGCATCAGCGCCAGGTCGCTGTCGATCACCGGCAGCATGCCCGGGCGCAGCACCTTCACCGCGACCTCGCGGCCGTGGCAGGGGCCGCCCTTGAGCGTGGCGAAGTGTACCTGTGCGATCGAGGCGCTGGCCACCGGCTGGTGCTCGAAGGTCTCGAACAGCTGGTCCAGCGGCCGCCCCAGCGCGCGCTCGATGATCTTCACCGCCACCACCGAATCGAACGGCGGCACCTGGTCCTGCAGCTTGGCCAGTTCGTCGGCAATGTCCGCCGGCATCAGGTCGCGCCGGGTCGACAGCACCTGGCCGAACTTGACGAAGATCGGGCCCAGCCGCGTCAGCGCCAGCCGCAGGCGCTCGCCGCGCGGCATCTCGAGCTTGCGCCCGATGGTGATGACGCGTACCAGGAAGCGGATCCTGCGGCTGCTGAAGCCCGAGAGCACCAGCTCGTCCAGGCCGTAATAGAGGATGACGAAGAGAATCTTGCCAAGGCGCAGGAGGCGGGTCATTCGGGAGTCTTCACAGGGCCGGGCAGGCAGTCATGTTGTTGGTGGATGGGATCGGGGCGCGGCCGGCTCAGCGGTGCGGCGACGGCAGCTTGCCGGACTGGCCCGACTGGCCCGACTGTCCGGAAGCCGGCGGCGGGCCGGCGCGCTCCAGCCGCTCCAGCCGTTTTTCGAGCCGGGCCAGGCTGTCGCGCAGCCGGCCCACGTCGGTGCCGAAGGCATCGAGCGCGGCGTGGCGCACCAGGGTCGGATGCTCGTCCAGCAGGTAGTCGGTGACGTTGTCGACCAGGGCGCGGCCCACGCGCGTGGCCTGCTCATGCACCTGGCGCGCGCCGTCGACCACGCGCTGCGCCACGCTGTCGCTCACCGGCCCGCCCAGGATGCCGCGCAGCGCGCGCGACAGGTCTTCGGCGGCGTCCCAGCGCAGGTTGCGCGCCAGCGTCGAGATGGTGTTGGCCAGCTCGGCGTCGCCCTCGATGCGGACATGGCGCATGG
Source organism: Cupriavidus sp. FW305-27 (assembly GCF_058787995.1). NCBI lineage: Bacteria > Pseudomonadati > Pseudomonadota > Betaproteobacteria > Burkholderiales > Burkholderiaceae > Cupriavidus > Cupriavidus sp. FW305-27. The sequence goes on along the minus strand of NZ_JBYTAG010000010.1, from coordinate 27,872 downwards.
CGGCGGCCTGGCCGCCTTCGGCCACGTCGGCGGCCACCAGCGGCCACTGCTGCACCGGCACACGCAGCGTCACCGCGGGCGCCTCGGCCTCGGGCGCTGGTTCGGTGCAGCCGTGCTCCGTCACCTTCAGCGACAGCACGAAGGCGGCCGCATCGAAGCGGATCACGCGCCCGGCAAACGGCGTGAGCTGGTTGCGGGCCCACGGCTCCTGCTCAAGCAGGTGGTTCAGCGCCGAGATGGCGGGCATGGCCAGGGCGGAAGGCAGAGTATTCATGACAGCGCGGTTGGCGGGCAGGCAGCGACGCCGCAGGTCGGGCGTCCCAAACAAAAAAAGGCCCACGCTTTCGCGTGGGCCTCCATTCTAAGCTACTCCCCCCGGCGCATCACCGCCGCGGGGTGCGGCATCAGGACTCTTGCTGGATGCCGGCCAGCAGCCAGCCGCCGGTGCCGCTGGCAGGCTTGGCCAGGTTCCAGACCTCGCCGAACGGCTGGGCCGCCTCGCCGGACTTCTCGCGGATCATGCCCGAGAAGCGCACGCTGGCGATATGCTGGGCCGCAGCCGACTCGATGCCGAGCAGCTGGGCTTCCAGCGTGACCACGTCGGTCTTGTTGACCTCGGCGCCGCGGTCGGCCAGGTCCATCTTGATCTCGGCGAACATCTCCGGCGTGGTGAACTCGCGGATGTCGTCCAGGTTGCCTGCATCCCACGCGGCCTGCAGGCGCACGAAATGAACCTTGGCGTTGCGCAGGAAGGCTTCGGTATCGAAGTCGGCCGGCACGCCCCACGGCTGCTGGGCCACCGCATCGGCCGCGACCGGGGCTGCCGATGCTGCCGGCAGTACCGTATTGGCGGCCGGGCCTGCCGGGCTACCCGAAGACACAGGCGTCGGCTCGCCGCGGAACATGGGCTCGGCGCTGCGGCCCAGGTTCGGCGCGTTGCCGGCGCCGGCGTAGGCCGGCTGCTGGGTGCGCTTGCTGCCGCCACGGAACTTGCGGATCAGCCAGATCGCAGCGAACGCCACCAGCGCGATCAGGATCAGATTGGACAGGAAGCTCAGCGCCGCCCCGCCCAGACCGAAGTGCGACAGAAGCCAGCCGATACCCAGGCCGGCGGCGATGCCGCCCAGGATGCCGCCCCAGTTGCGCTTGGGCGCCGCGGCCGCGGCCGCGCCGGCCGCACCGGCCGTTGCCGGAGCCGCCTGCTGTGCGGGCTGCTGCGCCTGCTGGGTCGGCGAAGTGGGCTGCGGCGCCTGCTGGCGCTGCGTGACCGACTCAGATTGCTTGCCGATGCTGCGCGAACCGCCCATGCGCTTGGCATTGGCGTCGAACATTACTCCCAAGGCAATCGCGGTGATCAGCGACCCAACCAGGAATTTCCCACGAAATGACGACATATTCTGCTATCCCCTGTCAGTTTCACCCTATATGCGGGCGAGGCATGGCGATTTCAAGTCTTCTTAATACTTGCGCCCGACGTGGAGCGCCACCACTCCGGCCGTCAGATTGAAGTATTCGACATTTTCCAGGCCGGCATGTTCCATCAAGCGTACAAGTGAAGCCTGATCTGGATGCATTCTGATCGATTCCGCGAGATAGCGATAGCTGGGGGCATCCCCTGCCACCCGCTCACCCAGCCACGGCAGCACCTTGAAAGAATAGACGTCGTAGGCCTTCTCCAGGGGTTTCCACACCTTGGAGAACTCCAGCACCATGACCTTGCCGCCCGGCTTGACCACGCGGCGCATCTCGGCCAGCGCGGCATCCTTGTGCGTCATGTTGCGCAGGCCGAAGGCCACGGTCACCAGGTCGAAATGGTTGTCCGGGAACGGAATGCGCTCGGCGTCGCACAGGCACACCGGGGTGACGATACCCTTGTTCAGCAGCCGGTCGCGGCCCACGCGCAGCATCGACTCGTTGATGTCGGTCAGCCAGACCTCTCCGGTCGGGCCGGCCTGCTTCGCGAACGCCTTGGCCAGGTCACCGGTGCCGCCGGCGATGTCCAGCACCTTGTGGCCGGGGCGCACGCCAGCCTGGGCGATGGTGAACATCTTCCAGAGCCGGTGCATGCCGCCCGACATCAGGTCGTTCATCACGTCGTACTTGCTCGCCACCGAATGGAACACGCCGGCAACCTTGTCGGCCTTTTCCGCTTCGTCGACCTTTTCAAACCCGAAGTGGGTTTCACTCATCTTTCAGACTCCAGGGTAATCGGTTCGGCGCGGCTCAGTGATGGCCGCAGCCGTGGCCGCCGGCAGCGCCGGCGGCGGGCATCGGGGTGTCGCGGTCGGCGCCGGCGGCTTCCAGGCGCTGCAGGTAGTCCTGCCAGAGCGCGTCCTGGTTGTCGCCGAGGCGGTACAGCAGGTCCCAGGAATAGATGCCGGTATCGTGGCCGTCGGTAAAGCGGATCTGGATCGCGTAGTTGCCGACCGGCTCGACCGCGTTGACGCCCACCTCGCGCTTGCCGGTCTGCAGCACTTCCTGCCCCGGGCCGTGGCCCTGGACTTCAGCGGACGGCGAATACACGCGCAGCAGCTCGAACGGCAGCCGGAAGCTGCGGCCGTTGTCGAAGCCGATCTCCAGCACGCGGGATTGCGTATGGACGGTCAGCGCGGTGGGATGAGGGGTGTCTTTTTCCAGGCCTGCCATGATGATCGCGGCCCGGTTAGGGTCGCTCCTGAGGGGGTGATTGCCGCGCGATGCTGCCGGTACGGCACGGCATCACGCTTCGCATACGACCCGATAGCTTACCCCAGGCTCGCCGGCTTGCGCAGCCCGGGCCGCTTCCCCGTCCTGCGGCACGTAACGCAGGCGCCGTTGATGATAGGCCGCCACGGTGCTGCGGTGGGCAATACTGATGATGGCCGCCTGCGGCAGCGACTCCACCATCAGCCGGTACATGGCGCCTTCGGTTTCCTCGTCCAGCGCGCTGGTGGCTTCGTCCAGGAACAGGTAGTCCGGCTTCTGCAGCAGCGCGCGCGCGAAGGCCAGACGCTGCTGCTCGCCCGGCGAAAGCCGCAGCGCCCAGTTGTCGAACACGTCGAGCTGGTCCGCCAGCGCCGCCAGCCGCGCCTGGCGCAGCGCCGCCTGCAGCGCTTCCGCGCTATGCACGGTGCCGGCGTCCGGGTAAGCCAGCGCATCGGCCAGCGTGCCGATCGGCAGGTAGCTGCGCTGCGGCAGGAACAGCATGCGCGCGCCGTCGGGCATGGTCACGGTGCCGCTGCCGTACGGCCAGATCCCCGCCAGCGCGCGGAACAGCACGCTCTTGCCGCAGCCGGACGGGCCGCTGACCAGCCAGCGCTCGCCCGGCGCGACCGACAGCGAGAACGGCGCCACCAGCGGCCGCTGGCCCACGGCCGCGCTGCGCGCGGCGCGTACCGGCAGTGCCAGCGCCAGGCCGTCGATGGTGATGCCATTCTGCGGCTTGCCGGTATGTTCCACCTCGATATCGCGCACGCCGCCCGGCGCCAGGTCCTGGCGCTCGGCCACGCGGATCGCTTCCTGGAAATCGATCAGGCGGTTGGCGGCCGCCTTCCAGCCCACCAGCGTGGCGTAGCTGTCGACAAACCACGACAGCGCGCCCTGTACCTGGCCGAAGGCGGAGCTGGTCTGCATCAGGCCGCCGAGCGTCATCTTGCCGGCGAAGTAGCGCGGCGCCGCCACCAGGATCGGGAAGATGATGGCGAACTGCGCATAGCCGGAGCTGACAAAGGTCAGCCGCCGCGTATAGCGCATCAGCTGGTTCCAGTTGGCGCGGATGCGGTCGAAGCGCGCGCGCAGGCCGGCCTGCTCGGTGGGCTCGCCGCGGTACAGCGCCACCGGCTCGCTGTTCTCGCGCAGGCGCACCAGCGTGAAACGGAAATCCGCCTCATACTGCTCCTGCTGGAAGTTCAGGCCGATCAGCGGGCGGCCGACCACGTGCGCCACCAGCGAGCCGATCACCGCATAGCCCGCCGCGAACCACACCATATAGCCGGGGATGGTCCACTCGGTGCCGCCCAGCGCAAAGCTGATCGGCCCCGATACCGTCCACAGGATGCCGACGAAGGACAGCAGCGTCACCACCGAGTTGAGCAGCCCGAGCGACAACGACAGCGCGCCGTCCGTGAACAGGCGCAAATCGTCGGCGATACGCTGGTCGGGGTTATCGGTAGTGTGGGTCTGCTCGATGCGGTAATAGGCCTGGTGCCCGAGCCAGTGGCCCATGAAGCGGCCGGTCATCCAGGTACGCCAGCGCATCTGCAGCATCATGGTGTAGTACTGGCGCGAGATCGCCGCCACGATGAAGAACGCCGCGATCCACGAGAAGCGCAGCAGCAGCACCTTGAACGAGGCGTAGTCGCGCTGCTCCAGCGCGTTGTAGAACACGCGGTTCCACTCGTTGAGCAGCACGTTGATATAGACGATGCCGAGGTTGAGCACCACCACCAGCGCCAGCAGGCCAAGCCCGGCGAGGCGGTCCTCGGATTTCCAGTAAGGCTTGATCAGCGCCCACGTGGCAGCCATGCGCAGCCGGCTCTGGATCTTGAGGGCCCTGGCAGGGACGGCAGGGCCCGGTACGGTGACTGAGGTCGGAGTGGAGGACATAGCGGCAGTGCTTGGCCCGCCAGCGGATGCCGGCCGGGCTTGTTGTTCTGGATACCGTGGCGGCAGGCCACGGCGGCAACAGCATTCAGACGGTCACGGCCAGGCGTGGGTTCCGCGCGCCCCTCAGGCGTCGCCGGCTTCGAGCAGCGAAAGCGCCGTACGCAGCGCCGGCAACCGGCTGGCCAGCTCCTGCACGCGCACGGCATCCGCCGCGCGCTGCGGCGCGGCCCAGATTGCCTCGGGGAAATGGGTGTCCCAGCGGTAGCGCGGGATGATATGCCAGTGCAGGTGCGGCACGATGTTGCCAAAGGCCGCCAGGTTGACCTTGTCCGGCGCCATGACCTCGCGCACCACCCGTTCGACACGTGCGACCAGCCGCATCAGCCAGGCCTGGTCGGCATCCTCCAGGTCGCTCAGCTCGGCCACGTGATCGTTCCAGACGATGCGGCAGAAGCCCGGGAAACGGTCATGCTCGACCAGGATCAGCCGGGCGCGGTCGCCCATCCAGACCAGTTCGCCGCCGTCGGTCTCGCACAAGGGGCAGTTGGGTACGCGTGCCATCGTCGAGATTTAAACCAGCACCCGCTCGATACCGCCGGCGTTCGCCTTCGCAACGTACTCCGGCATCCAGTTTTCCCCAAGCAGATGCTTCGCCATCTCGATCACGATGTAATCCGCCTGCACCGTGGCATCTTCCTTGTAGCGCGACAGCCCCTGCAGGCACGACGGGCAGCTGGTCAGGATCTTGACGTCGCCGGTGAAGCCGTCGGCGCGCAGCTTGTCGGCGCCCTTGGTCATTTCCTCTTCCTTGCGGAAGCGGACCTGCGTCGAGATATCCGGACGCGTCACCGCCAGCGTGCCCGACTCGCCGCAGCAGCGCTCGTTCTTCTCGATCTTGCCCAGGCCGGTGTTGCCGCCCATCAGGTCGTTGACCAGCTTGGTCGGGTCCATGGTCTTGATCGGGGTGTGGCAGGGATCGTGGTACATGTAGCGGGTACCGGTCACGCCTTCCAGCTTCACGCCCTTCTCGAGCAGGTATTCATGGATGTCGATGATGCGGCAGCCCGGGAAGATCTTGTCGAATTCATACCCGGCGAGCTGGTCGTAGCAGGTGCCGCAGCTGACCACCACGGTCTTGATGTCGAGGTAGTTCAGCGTATTGGCGACGCGGTGGAACAGCACGCGGTTGTCGGTGACGATCTTCTCGGCCTTGTCGTACTGGCCGTTGCCGCGCTGCGGATAGCCGCAGCACAGGTAGCCCGGCGGCAGCACGGTCTGCACGCCCACGTGCCACAGCATCGCCTGCGTGGCCAGGCCCACCTGCGAGAACAGCCGCTCCGAGCCGCAGCCGGGGAAGTAGAACACCGCTTCCGTTTCCGGCGTGGTCGCCTTCGGGTCGCGGATGATCGGCACGATCTCGTTGTCCTCGATGTCGAGCAGCGCGCGCGCGGTCTTCTTGGGCAGGTTGCCCGGCATCTTCTTGTTGATGAAGTGGATCACCTGCTCGCGCACCGGCGCCTTGCCCACGGTCGCGGGCGGATGCGCGGTCTGCTTCTTGGCGAATTTCTTCAGCACGTCATTGCCGAGGCGCTGCGCCTTGTAGCCCCAGTCGATCATGACCTTGCGGGTCAGGTTGATGGTCTCGGGGTTGGTGGCGTTGAGGAAGAACATCGACGCCGCGGTGCCGGGGTTGAACTTCTTCTGCCCCATCTTGCGCAGCAGGTTGCGCATGTTCATCGACACGTCGCCGAAGTCGATCTTGACCGGGCACGGCGTCACGCACTTGTGGCACACGGTGCAGTGGTCGGCCACGTCCGAGAACTCGTCCCAGTGCTTGACCGAGATGCCGCGGCGGGTCTGCTCTTCGTACAGGAAGGCCTCGACCAGCAGCGAGGTCGCCAGGATCTTGTTGCGCGGGCTGTACAGCAGGTTGGCGCGCGGCACGTGGGTGGCGCACACCGGCTTGCACTTGCCGCAGCGCAGGCAGTCCTTGACGCTCTCGGCAATCGCGCCGATATCGCTCTGCTGCATGATGATCGACTCATGCCCCATCAGGCCGAACGACGGCGTGTAGGCATTGCGCAGGTCGGCGCCGGGCAGCAGCTTGCCCTTGTTGAAGCGCCCTTGCGGATCGACCTTCAGCTTGTAGGCGCGGAAGTCGCCGATCTCTTCCTCGGTCAGGAATTCCAGCTTGGTGATGCCGATGCCGTGCTCGCCCGAGATCACGCCGTCGAGCGACCGCGCCAGGTCCATGATGCGGGCCACCGCGCGATGCGCGTCCTGCAGCATGTCGTAGTCGTCGGAGTTGACCGGGATATTGGTGTGCACGTTGCCGTCGCCGGCGTGCATGTGCAGCGCCACGAAGACGCGGCCGCGCAGCACCTGCTTGTGGATCTTCTGGGCTTCGTCCAGGATCGGCTTGAACTCGCCGCCGTTGAAGATCTTGCGCAATTCGGCGCGGATCTCCGCCTTCCAGGACACGCGGATGGTGCGGTCCTGCAGCAGGTGGAACACGGTGGCATCAGGCTGATGCTGCAGGCGCGCATCGAACTCCTGCCCCAGCAGTCCCAGCCCGTGCCCGATCAGCGAGGCCTTGGCCTGCGTCAGCGGCACGTCCATGTGGTCCTGCAGGTAACGCCAGCGCGCGCGGATCTCGCGCAGCAGCGTCAGCGCGTGCTGCACGCGGTCTTCCAGCAGCTCGGCGCTGGGGATCTCGTTGGCGTCGTCGCTGCGGCCCAGCGGCAGGTTGCCGCGCGCGAAGAACGCTTCGAGCGTGTCGACCAGCTTGAGCTTGCTCTTGATCGACAGCTCGATATTGATGCGCTCGATGCCGTCGGTGTACTCGCCCATCCGGTTCAGCGGGATCACCACGTCTTCGTTGATCTTGAAGGCGTTGGTGTGCTTGGCGATGGCGGCGGTACGCGAACGGTCCAGCCAGAACTTCTTGCGCGCCTCGGGGCTGACGGCGATAAAGCCTTCGCCGCTCTTGCCGTTGGCCATGCGGATCACTTCCGAGGTGGCGCGCGCCACGGCGTCTTCATCGTCGCCGACGATATCGCCGATCAGCACCATCTTCGGGAAGGCGTTGCGCTTGCTCTTGGTGGCGTAGCCGACCGCGCGCAGGTAGCGCTCGTCCAGGTGCTCCAGGCCGGCCAGGATGGCGCCGCCGGGCTTCTTGGTCTCGGCGTCGAGGAAGTCCTTGATCTCGACGATGCTGGGGATCGCGTCGCGCGCCTGGCCGAAGAACTCCAGGCAGACCGTGCGGATGAATTTCGGCATGCGGTGCAGGATCCAGCGCGCGCTGGTGATGATGCCGTCGCAGCCTTCCTTCTGCACGCCGGGCAGGCCGGCCAGGAACTTGTCGGTGACGTCCTTGCCCAGGCCTTCCTTGCGGAACTTGCGGCCCTCGATGGCCAGCGTCTCGGTGCGCAGCACCTTCTCGCCCGGGGCGCGGTTGCCGTCCGACCATTTCAGTTCGAAGGTGGCCACCGGCACGTCGTGGATCTTGCCCAGGTTGTGGTCCAGCCGGGTGATCTCCAGCCAGTTGCCTTCCGGATCCACCATGCGCCACCAGGCCAGGTTGTCCAGCGCGGTGCCCCACAGCACGGCCTTCTTGCCGCCCGCGTTCATGGCCACGTTGCCGCCGATGCACGAGGCATCGATCGAGGTCGGGTCGACCGCGAACACCAGGCCTGCCTTGTCGGCAGCGTCGGCCACGCGGCGCGTCACCACGCCGGCGCCGGAGAAGATGGTCGCGACCTTGTGCGACACGCCCGGCAGGTCGGTTTGCTCCACCGGCCCGAGCTGCTCCAGCTTCTCGGTATTGATCACCGCGCTCATCGGCGTCAGCGGCACGGCGCCGCCGGTATAGCCGGTGCCGCCCCCGCGCGGAATGATGGTCAGGCCCAGTTCGAAGCAGCCCTTGACCAGCCCGGCGATCTCTTCCTCGGTATCGGGCGTCAGCACCACGAACGGGTATTCCACGCGCCAGTCGGTGGCGTCGGTCACGTGCGACACGCGCGACAGGCCATCGAACTTGATGTTGTCCTTCTGCGTGACCTTGCCCAGCACGCGCTGCGCGCGCTTGCGCAGGTCGTAGGCCGCGGCGAATTCGTTCTTGAAGTCCTCGATCGCCTGCTTGGCGAAGGCGACCAGCTGCTCCACGCGGTGCGAACGGTCCTCGGCGGCGGGCTCGGCGTGCTCGGCACGGTCGGCGGCGCGGCGCTTCTCGATCTCGTTCAGGCGGTGGTGCAGCGCGCTGACCAGCATCTGGCGGCGCTTGGGATTTTCCAGCAGGTCGTCCTGCAGGTAGGGATTGCGGCGGACCACCCAGATATCGCCCAGCACCTCGTACAGCATGCGGGCCGAGCGGCCGGTGCGGCGCTCGCTGCGCAGCTCGTCCAGGATGCGCCAGGCTTCCTCGCCCAGCAGGCGGATGACAATCTCGCGGTCCGAGAAGGACGTGTAGTTATAAGGGATTTCACGCAGGCGCGGCGGGGCGTCCTGCGCGGCGAGCTTGGCGTCGAGCACGAGTGGGGCGTTCATTGGGGGACCGCTTCCTGCTGCGCACGGGGACTGTGCGCGAATCGTTCATTAAAGGGCGATTGTACTTCAACCCCTGCTTTCGCCGCACCGCAACATAGAGGAATCCTTGTCGGAACAAGGGATTAGGCAGCTTTCTGGCCTGGCAATGGCGCCCCACGGTGGTGCCGGCAACGCACCGGATCAGAACCAGGCCTTGAACGTTTGCGCAATGTTCTGCCAAAAACTGTCCGGGATCCAAAGCAGGCTGGCGGTCATGAACAGATAGCGGATGAACTTGCCGACCGCCATCCAGGCCAGGCTGGGCCAGAAGGAGAGGCGCAGCCAGCCGGCTAAAGTGCACAAAGGATCACCAATGCCGGGCAACCACGAGAACAGCAGCGTAGGCGGCCCAAGCCGGCGCATCCACCGGAAGTAGCGCGCGTCGAGCTTGGGCTTGGGCGGTTTGCGCGCGTGCTCGCGGTGCTCCAGGTGCTCACGGTCGTGCTCGCGCGCCCGGCGCCGCTTGTGGTAGCGCACCAGCGCCAGCTTGGCGGCATAGCCCAGCCACCAGTCGATGGCGCCGCCCACGGTGTTGCCGGCAGTGGCCACCACGATCGCCGGCCAGAACATCTGCGGGTTGAGCTTGACGTAGCCGAACACCGCCGGCTCCGAGCCCAGCGGCAGCAGCGTGGCCGAGATCAGGCTGACCACAAAGATCGCGGGCAGGCCCACCTTGGGCAGGGCAATGGTTTCGAACAGCCAGTCGAAGAAGGCTTCCATGTCAGGGTGAGCAAGGGGGCCGGGCCATTCTAGCAGCGGCCCTGCCAGGACCCCGCCCCGCGAATGGGGAGCGGGCAAACCACATGGCACCTGTGCTGGATTTGTGATTAACTGTTAGAGCCTGTTGTGGCCAATCGTTCGCCGGCCGCAGCATTCGCGCCAGCATTGAAGCCGCTCGCCGCGTGCGCTGGCGCACCTACAGCAGTTGTAGCGGCAGCACCAATATCACGAATTAGCCGTCCTATAGCCGTCTTAAGCGGCAGTACCGCGTCGTGGCCAGTCCCACGCAGTTCTTTCGGGATTTCGGGCAATTGGTCATGCGCGTCCACCCCACATGGAGACAAGCATGGCGATTCCGATCCGCCTGACGGTCAACGGCAAGCCCGTTGACGCGCAGGTAGAACCCAACACCCTCCTGGTCCAGTTCCTGCGCGAACAATTGCGCCTGACCGGCACCCACGTCGGCTGCGACACCGCGCAGTGCGGCGCCTGCACGGTCCACCTGGATGGCCGGGCGGTCAAGTCGTGCAATATCCTCGCGGTCCAGGCCGACGGCGCCGCCGTGACCACCATTGAGGGCCTCGCCGCTCCCGGCACGCTGCACCCGATGCAGGAAGCCTTCCGCGAATGCCACGGCCTGCAATGCGGCTTCTGCACGCCGGGCATGGTGATGAGCGCCACCGCGCTGGTGCAGGAACATCCGGGCGCCGACGCCGCCACCATCCGCGCCCACCTGGAAGGCAACCTGTGCCGCTGCACGGGCTACCACAACATCGTGCGCGCAGTGCAGCAGGGCCAGGCGGCCATGCAGGGCACCGCCGCCAGCGCTGAATAAGGGGGACCGGCCATGAACGCACCCGAAAGCCAGCGCCTGGTAGGCGCGCCGGTCAAGCGCAAGGAAGACTATCGCTTCCTGACCGGCAACGGCCAGTACACCGACGACATCGTGCTGCCGCAGCAAAGCTACGCGTACTTCCTGCGCTCGCCGCACGCGCATGCGCGCATCCGCTCGATCGACAAGACCGAGGCCCTGGCCGCGCCCGGCGTGATCGCCGTGCTGACCGGCGACGAGCTGGCGGCCGACAAGGTCGGCGGCCTGCCCTGCGGCTGGCTGATCCACAGCATCGACGGCTCGCCGATGAAGGAGCCGCCGCACCCGGTGATTGCCCACGACAAGGTGCGCCACGTCGGCGACCAGGTCGCGCTGGTCATCGCCGAGACCCTGCAGCAGGCGCGTGACGCGGCAGAGAAGATCGACGTCGACTATGAAGAGCTGCCCGCCGTGGTCAGCGCCGCGGATGCCGCCAAGGCGTCCACCCTGGTGCATGACGACGTGCCGGCCAACACCTGCTACACCTGGGGCCACGGCGACAAGGCCGCCACCGACGCCGCCTTTGCCAAGGCCGCGCACGTGACCACGCTGGACATCGTCAACAACCGGCTGATCCCCAACGCGATCGAGCCGCGCGCGGTCAATGCCAGCTACACGCGCCAGGACGACAGCTACACCGTCTACGTGGCCAACCAGAACCCGCACGTCGAACGCCTGCTGATGGGCGCGTTCGTGCTGGGGCTACCCGAATCGCGCCTGCGCATCATCGCACCGGACGTGGGCGGCGGCTTCGGCTCCAAGATCTTCCTGTACCCGGAAGACGTGGCGCTGACCTGGGCCTCGAAGAAGATCGGGCGCCCGGTCAAGTGGACCGCGGACCGCTCCGAGTCCTTCCTGACCGATGCCCACGGCCGCGACCACGTGACCAGGGCCGAGCTGGCGCTCGACGCCGACGGCAAGTTCCTGGCGATGCGGGTGCATACCACCGCCAATATGGGCGCCTACCTGTCGACCTTCGCCAGCAGCGTGCCCACCATCCTGTATGCAACGCTGCTGGCGGGCCAGTACGCCACGCCCGCGATCTACGCCGAGGTGCAGGCCGTGTTCACCAACACCGCGCCGGTGGATGCCTATCGCGGCGCCGGCCGGCCCGAGGCCACCTATGTGGTCGAGCGCCTGGTAGAAACCGCCGCGCACGAGATGAAGATCGACCCGGCCGAGCTGCGCCGCAAGAATTTCATCCGCCAGTTCCCGTACGCCACGCCGGTGGGCCTGACCTACGACACCGGCGACTACGAGCCGTGCCTCGCGCGCGCGCAGGAGCTGGCCGACGTCAAGGGCTTCCCGGCCCGGCGCGACGAAGCGAAGCAGCGCGGCAAGCTGCGCGGCCTGGGCTATTCCTGCTATATCGAGGCCTGCGGGCTGGCGCCGTCGAATATCGCCGGCGCGCTGGGCGCGCGCGCGGGGCTGTTCGAGGTGGGCGAGATCCGCGTGCACCCGACCGGCACCGTGACCGTGTTCACCGGCTCGCACAGCCATGGCCAGGGGCACGAGACCACCTTCGCGCAGGTGGTCGCCGACCGGCTCGGGCTGCAGCTGGACCAGGTCGAGATCGTGCACGGCGACACCGGCCGGGTGCCGTTCGGCATGGGCACCTATGGCTCGCGCTCGCTGGCGGTGGGCGGCTCGGCCATCGTCAAGGCGCTCGACAAGATCGAGGCCAAGGCCAAGAAGATCGCCGCGCACCTGCTGGAAGCCGCCGACACCGACATCGAGTTCAGCAACGGCGTGTTCCGCGTGGCCGGCACCGACCGCACCAAGACCTTCGGCGAAGTCGCGCTCTCCGCCTACGTGCCGCACAACTATCCGCTCGACAAGCTGGAGCCGGGCCTGAACGAAAACGCGTTCTACGACCCGACCAACTTCACCTACCCGTCCGGCGCCTATGTGTGCGAGGTGGAAGTCGATCCCGATACCGGCGAGTCGCAGGTGGTCAAGTTCACCGCGGTGGACGACTTCGGCAACATCATCAACCCGATGATCGTCGAAGGCCAGGTCCATGGCGGCATCGGCCAGGGGCTGGGCCAGGCCATGCTGGAGCAGTGCGTCTACGACAACGACAGCGGCCAGTTGCTGACCGGCTCGTACATGGACTACGCCATGCCGCGCGCCGGCGACCTGCCCGACTTCACCGTCGAGACCGCCACCGGCACGCCCTGCACCCACAACCCGCTGGGCGTGAAGGGCTGCGGCGAGGCCGGCGCGATCGGCTCGCCGCCGGCGTTCATCAACGCGCTGGTGGATGCGCTCAGCCCGCTGGGCGTGAAGGACATCCAGATGCCCGCCACGCCGCACCGGGTCTGGCAGGCCATCCAGGCCGCCCGGCCGTGACCCACGCACACCGCAAAGGAAACCGACATGTACGCATTCAATTTTGAACGCGCCGCGGATGCCAAGGCGGCCGTGGCCACGCTCAGGGCCGATCCCGACGCCAAGTTCCTCGGCGGCGGCCAGAGCCTGCTGGCCGCGATGAAACTGCGGCTGGCCGCGCCCTCCGTGCTGGTGGACGTGGCGCGTATTCCCGGCATGGCCGAGATCCGCGTCGAAGGCAATGAGATCGTGGTCGGCGGCGCCGCGCGCCATGCCGATGTGGCCGAGCATGCCGAGGTGCGCCGGCGCATCCCGGCGCTGGCGGCACTGGCCGGCGGCATCGGCGACCGCCAGGTGCGCGCCATGGGCACCATCGGCGGCGCGCTCGCCAATGACGATCCCGCTGCCGACTATCCCGCGGGTGTGCTGGGGCTGGGGGCGACCGTGGTCACCGACCGCCGCACCATCGCCGCCGACGACTTCTTCAAGGGCCTCTATGAGACCGCGCTGGAACCGGACGAGCTGATCACCGCGGTGCGCTTCCCGATCCCGGAGCAGGCGGCCTACGCCAAGTTCCGCAACCCGGCCTCGCGCTTCGCGCTGGTGGGCGTGATGGTGGCGCGCACCGGCAACACGGTGCGCGTGGCGGTGACAGGCGCGGCCGACAGCGTGTTCCGCTGCCAGCCGCTGGAGCAGGCGCTGTCGGCCGCCTTCACCGCGCAGGCGGCGCGTGGGGTGAAGGTCGATGCGTCGACGCTGAATGCCGACCTGCATGCGTCGGCGGAGTACCGGGCGCATCTGATCCCGGTGCTGGCGGCAAGGGCAGTGGAGGCGGCGGCGAAGGGGTAGCGCTTCGCCGCCGCTTGTTGTCTCCCCTCTCCCGCACGGCGGGAGAGGGGAGCAAACCGCCGGCGCTTTTGTGGCGTTGGCACACAAGATTGCTCATGCTTCCCACCTCCATCGACGACACCATCGCCCAGCTGGAACGCCAGCAATACTTCGCCGACCGCGAGACCGCCACGGTGCTCTATCTCGCCCTGCGCATGCAGCGGCCGCTGTTCCTGGAAGGCGAGCCCGGCGTCGGCAAGACCGCCATGGCGCAAGCGATGGCGGGCGTGCTCGGCACGCGGCTGCTGCGGCTGCAATGCTATGAAGGGCTGGACGCCGCCAGCGCGCTGTACGAATGGGACTACCCGCGCCAGATCATGGCGCTGCGCCTGGCCGAGGCGCGCGGCGAGCGGCCCGAGGCGCAGTCGCTGTACCACGATGACTACCTGCTCAAGCGCCCGCTGCTGGAATCCCTGCTGCCCGACCCCGCCGCGCCCGACGTGCCGCGCGTGCTGCTGATCGATGAGATCGACCGCGCCGACGAGCCCTTCGAAGCGTTCCTGCTGGAGGTGCTGTCCGAATTCCAGGTGTCGATCCCCGAGATCGGCGTGATCCGCGCCGAGCGCCCGCCGCTGATCGTGATCACCTCCAACCGCACCCGCGAAGTCCACGACGCCCTCAAGCGCCGCTGCCTGTACCAGTGGATGGGATACCCCGAGCGCGACCGCGAACTGCAGATCGTGGCCGCGCGCGCCCCCGAGGCCGCCGCGGCGCTGCAGGCCCAGGCCATCGACTTTATCCACCGGCTGCGCGGCATCGACCTGTTCAAGGCGCCGGGCATCGCCGAGGCCATCGACTGGTGCCGCGCGCTGTCCGCGCTGGGCGCGACCGAGCTCGATCCGCAGTCCGTGCGCGACACGCTGGGCGTGCTGCTCAAGTACCAGGACGACCTGGCGCGCGTGGACGGCCCCACCGTGGCCGAGCTGCTGGCGGGTGCCACGCCGGGAGGCTGAAGATGGCCACGCTGCACGCCGCCGCACGGCCCGCCGCACCGGCCCTGCCGGTGCTGGCGCGCAACGTCACGCACTTCATGCGGCTGTTGCGCGACGGCGGCTTCGCGCTGTCGCCGGCCCATGCTGTCGATGCCTTGGAGGCGCTGCGCCATATCGATATCGGCCAGCGCGACGAGGTACGCGCCGCGCTGGCGGCGCTGGTGCTGTCCGGCCCCGACCAGCGCCCGCTGTTCGATGCCGCCTTCGACCTGTTCTGGCGCGATCCCGACTGGGAAGGCAAGCTGCGCGCGCTGCTGCTGCCGCGCGTCGACGGCGGCGCGCCGCCACCGAAACGCAGCAACCGGCTGGCCGATGCCCTGGCCGCGCGCCAGCCCGAAGCGCAGTCACGTCCGGCACAGGCCGAAGCCGAGCGCATCCACGTGCCGCTGACCTTCTCCGACCAGGAACGCCTGGCGCAGCGCGACTTTGAAACCCTGACCGCGCAGGAATGGCGCGCGCTGCAGCACCTGGTGCGCACACGCCGCGCCCACCTGGCCTTGCAGCGCACCCGCCGCCTGCGCGCCGCCACTTGTGGCACCCATGCCGACCTGCGCGCCAGCGCGCGCCTGGCGGTGCGCCAGCATGGCGAGTGGCTGCGCTGGAAATTCCGCAAGCACGCCGAGCGCAAGCCGCCGGTGGTGCTGCTGCTCGACATCTCCGGCTCGATGAGCCAGTACTCGCGCGCGGTGCTGTACTTCTGCCATGCGCTGATGCAGTCGCGCGAGCGGCTGTCGGTATTCCTGTTCGGCACGCGGCTGACCAACATCACGCGCTCGCTGCGCGAACGCGACCCCGACGAGGCCGTCGCGCTGATCACCGGCCAGGTGCGCGACTGGGCCGGCGGCACCCGCATCGGCGCGGCGCTGGCCAGCTTCAACCGCCATTGGGCGCGGCGCACGCTGTCCGGGCGCGCCACCGTACTGCTGGTCACCGACGGCCTGGACCACGAGCATATCGACCTGCTCGGCGACGAAATGGCACGGCTGCGCCGCTTTGCGCACCGCATCGTCTGGCTCAACCCGCTGCTGCGCTACCCCGGCTTCACCCCGCAGGCGCGTGGCGTGCAAGCCATCCTGCCGCACGTGGACGCACTGCGCCCGGCCCATAACCTGGACAGCCTGCTGGCGCTCGAGACGCTGCTGTCCGACCATGGCGGCCCGCCCCGGGCCGCCACCCCTGCCCTCGCCAGGCACAACAAGGAAGCCCCGCCATGGAAATGAACCAGAGCCAGCGCCTGCCGGTCCCGCAGCAGGTGGCATGGGAAGCGCTCAACGACACCGAGCTGCTCAAGCACTGCATCCCGGGATGTGAGAGTATCGAGCCCGACGGCGACAACGCGTACCAGCTGGCCCTGACGGCCGCGGTGGGCCCGGTCAAGGCGCGCTTCAAGGGCCGCATGGCACTGGAAGACATCCAGGCCCCCGACAGCTACACCATCCGTTTCGATGGCCAGGGTGGCGCGGCGGGATTCGGCAAGGGCAGCGCCCAGGTCCGGCTGGAAGCAGACGGTGACGAGACCGTGCTGACCTACACCGTCAACGCCCACGTGGGGGGCAAGATCGCACAGATCGGCTCGCGGCTGGTGGACGCCGCGGCGCGCAAGATGGCAGACACCTTCTTTGCGCGCTTCACCGAGGCCGTCACCCCTGACGCCACCGACGAAACGCCAGCGGCCGAGAGCGCCCCCGCCGCGGCCGCCGGCGACAATGAACCAACAGAGGAACCGAAGCGGAAACGATCATGGACAGCGTGGATCTCGAAGTCCTGAAGAACAGCGTGCAGTGGCAGCAGCAAGGCCATCGCGTGCTGCTGGTCACGGTAGTGCGGACCTGGGGCTCGTCGCCCCGGCCCGAAGGCGCGATGCTGGCCGTGCGCGACGACGGCCTGGTGGTGGGCTCGGTCTCGGGCGGCTGCATCGAGGACGACATCATCGACCGCGTGCGCCGGCAGGGCATCACCGCCGACCACCCGGAAGCGATCAAGTACGGCATCAGCGCCGAGGAAGCCCACCGCTTCGGGCTGCCGTGCGGCGGCACCATCGAGCTGGTGACCGAACCGCTGACCCCGGCCAGCGGCATCGCCGAGCTGCTCGATGCCGTTGAGAACGGCCGCCTGGTCGCGCGCACGCTCGACATGGCCACCGGCACCGCCACGCTGGGCCCGGCCAACGCCACCGACGGCCTGGTGTTCGACGGCAAGACCCTGCTGACCATCCACGGCCCGCGCTACCGCATGCTGGTGATCGGCGCCGGGCAGCTGTCCAAGTACCTGTGCCAGATCGCCGTGGGCCTGGGCTTCCAGGTCACCGTGTGCGACCCGCGCGAGGAATACACCGAGACCTGGGACATCCCCGGCGTGACCATGGTGCGCACCATGCCCGACGACACCGTCACCGACATGAAGCTGGACGAGCGCTGCGCCGTGATCGCGCTCACGCACGACCCCAAGCTGGACGACCTGGCGCTGATGGAAGCGCTGCGCACCCGCGCCTTCTACGTGGGCGCGCTGGGTTCGCGCCGCAACAACCAGGCGCGCCGCGAACGGCTCAAGGAATTCGACCTGACCGAGCTGCAGCTGGCGCGGCTGCATGGCCCCGTGGGCATCTACATCGGCAGCCGCACGCCGCCCGAGATCGCCATCTCGATCCTGGCCGAGGTGATCGCGGCCAGGAACCACGTATCGCTGCCCGACATCCTGCAGGTGGAAGGCGCCAAGGCCGCACGCGAGATGGCTGCCGGCACCGGCAGCAGCTGCGACGTCGCGCCCGATCCCACCTGACGACCTCGCAAGTGCCGCCATGACTGCCGCCCCCAACGCTCCCCTGCTCCGCACCGACCTGCCCACCGGCATCCTGCTGGCCGCAGGCTACGGCCGCCGCTTCGACGCCGCCGGCAAACGCAACAAGCTGCTGGAGGTGCTGCCCGGCGGCCGCTCCGTGGCCTGGCGCAGCGCCCGCACGCTGGCCGCGGCGCTGCCGGAATCGATCGCCGTCATTCGTCCGGGCAACCCGGCACTGGCGGAGGAACTGCGCCGCGGCGGCTGCCGCGTGCTGGAGTCGCCCGACGCCGAAGCCGGCATGGGCGCTGCCCTGCGTGCTGCCGTGGCCGCCACGCCCGAAGCGCGCGGCTGGGTGGTGGCGCTGGCGGACATGCCCTGGCTGCCGATGGAACTGATCCGGGCGGTGGCATTGACGATCACCGCGCCGGACACCATCGCCGCCCCTTGGCGCAACGGGCAACGTGGGCATCCGGTGGGTTTTGGCGCAGCCTGGCGCGAGGAATTGCTGAAGCTGGATGGGGATGAGGGCGCGCGGGCGTTGCTGAAGGACAAGCCTGTGACGCGGATCCTGACCGAGGATGAAGGGGCGTTTCGGGATATTGATACGCCCGGGGATCTGAAGTGACCCCCACCAACCTCACCCGATCCCCTCCGCCAGCTCGCTCGTCTTCACCGCCATGATGAAATCATTCCGGTGCAAGCCCTTGATCTTCTTGGTCCGCCACGACACCGTGGCATGCCCCCAGCCAAAGCTGATCTCGGGATGATGCCCCTGCGTCTCGGCCAGTTGCCCGACGCCGTTCACGAACGCCAGCGCCTGCGCGAAATTGCCGAAGGTGAAACGCCGTTCGATCCGCGTCGCGCTATCGACCAGCTCCCATCCCGGCGCCTGCTGCAATAGCATCTCGGCTTCAGCCGGCGTCAGCGGCGGCACGCCGCCACGGCAAGGCGTGCACGATTGCGCTGCCAGGTCTTCGCTCATGGTCATGCTCCCCGACCGGAAGAACAGCCCGCGCCTCAGGCCCCTTCGGTCTCAGTCAGTGCGCGCAGGAACTCGCTGCTCCACCAGTGCACATCCTGCGCGCGGATGCGCTCCAGCAATTTCTGATGCCGCTGCTGGCGCTCGGCCAGCGGCATGTGCAGCGCCTGCTGGATCGCCTGCGCGGTGGCGCGCGTGTCGTACGGATTGACCAGCAGCGCCTCGCGCAGTTGCTCGGCGGCGCCGGCAAAGCGCGACAGCACCAGCACCCCCGGGTCCTCGGGGTCCTGCGCGGCGATGAACTCCTTGGCCACCAGGTTCATGCCGTCGCGCAGCGGCGTCACCAGCGCCACGCGGCTGGCGCGGCACAGGCCGGGCAGCCGCTTGCGCGCGGTGGTGCGGTGGATATAGCGCACCGGCATCCAGTCCAGCTCACCGAACTCGCCATTGATGGAGCCGCTCAGCTGTTCCATCTCGCGGCGCAGGTCGACGTAGGCATCGACCGACTCGCGCGAGGGCGCGGCGATCTGCACCAGCGTTGCGCTCGAACGGTTCTCTGGGTACTCGGCCAGCAGCCGGTAGAACGCCTTGAGCCGCTGCGGCAGGCCCTTGGAATAGTCGAGCCGGTCGATGCCAAGCAGCAGCCGGCGGCGCGCGTACTGCGCGCACATCATCTCGTAGGTTTCCTGCGCGTCCGCTCCGCGGCCCAGCTCCATGAACTCGTCGACGTCGATGCCGATCGGGAAGGCCTGCGCCCGCACCGTGCGGTGGAAGGCGCGGTAGCGGTGCTCGCCCATCGGCTCGGCCTGCGCTTCGGCCTGCACATAGCGCGAGAAGTGCTCGACATCCGCATGGCTCTGGAAGCCAAGCAGGTCGTAGGCAAACAGTGCGCGCATCAGCCACTCGTGCTGCGGGATGGCGGCCAGGATCAGCGGCGGCGGCAGCGGTACATGCAGGAAGAAGCCGATCTTCTGCCCGCAGCCAATCGCGCGCAACTCTGACGCCAGCGGGATCAGGTGGTAGTCATGGATCCAGATGATGTCGTCGGGCTGCAGCAGCGGCGCCAGCTTGCGCGCGAACAGCTGGTTCACGCGCCGGTATCCGTTCAGGAAATTGGAGTCGAAGTCCGCAAGGTCCAGCCGGTAGTGGAATACCGGCCACAGCACGCCGTTGCTGTAGCCCAGGTAATAGGCGTCGTGGTCCTCGCGGCTCAGGTCGACGGTGGCCAGCGTCACGTTGCCGGCCTGCTGCAGATGCAGGTCGCCTTCACCGGGCGTGCCGCCCTGGGCGGTTTCCAGCGCCTTGCCGCTCCACCCGAACCACATGCCGCCGGTCTGGCGCAGGGCTTCGGATAGCGCCACGGCGAGGCCGCCCGCCGCCACGTTGCGGGGATCGGCGACCCGGTTGGATACCGCTACAAGTCTTGGCATATGTTGTTCTTGGAGTCCTCTGTTCTGGTTGCCGTGCGCGCAGGCGGTTCAGATCACCGTGTCCCACGGCGCCGACAGCCGCATCGCGCCATTGATCAGCCCGACCATCGAATACGTCTGCGGGAAATTGCCCCACATCTCGCCGGTCACCGGATGGGTATCCTCGGACAGCAGCCCCAGCGGATTGCGCGAGGCCAGCATCGACTCGAAAATCTCGCGCGCTTCCTCGCGCCGGCCGATGCGCGCAAGGGCATCGATGCGCCAGAACGTGCAGATGTTGAACGCGGTCTCGGGCTTGCCGAAATCGTCGGGCGCCTCGTAGCGGCGCATATAGGGTCCGTCGCACAGCGATGCCTCCAGCGCCTTGACGGTGGCGATGAAGCGCGGATCGCGCGGCTCGATGAAATTGACTTCGGCCATCAGCAGCACGCTGGCATCCAGCTCGCGCCCGCCGAAGCTCTCGGCGAAGGCCTGGCGCTCCTCGCTCCAGGATTCGGCCAGAATGCGCTCCTTCATGCGCTCGGCATGGTCGTGCCAGTAGGCGGCACGCGCCTGCAGCTGGAGCTTGTCGGCAACCTTGGCCAGGCGGTCGCAGGCGGCCCAGCTCATCAGCGCCGACGACGTATGCACGCGCGCCCGCGTGCGCAGCTCCCACATGCCGGCATCGGGCGTGCCGAACACTTTCACTGCCTGTTCGCCGACCTCTTCCAGCCGGCGGAATTCAGCGGGGCCGCCGCGGTGCAGCAGCCGGTGATCATGGAAGGCCTGGGCCGCGCCCAGCACCACGTTGCCGTAGACATCGTGCTGGAAGTGCTCCTGCGCCTGGTTGCCCACGCGCACCGGGCCCATGCCGCGGTAGCCGGGCAGATGGTCGAGCATGCTTTCAGGCAGCTCGCGCTCCAGGCCGATGCCGTACAGCGGCTGGATATGTCCGTCCTGCGACTGCATCACCACGTTGGACAGCCAGCGCAGGTAATCCTCCATGGTGCCGACCTCGGACAGGCTGTTGAGCGCGCGCACCACGAAGAAGGCGTCTCGCAGCCAGCAGAAGCGGTAGTCCCAGTTGCGGCCGCTGCCCGGCGCCTCGGGGATGCTGGTGGTCATCGCCGCGACGATGGCGCCGGTCTCTTCGAACAGCGACATCTTCAGCGTGATGGCCGCGCGGATCACCGCGTCCTGCCATTCGCGCGGCACCGCCAGGCGGCGGCTCCACAGGCGCCAGTAGGCGGTGGTCTCCTGCTCGAAGTCGCGCGCGGTTTCTTCCACGCCGTGCGCGAGGGTCTCGTCCGGGCCGAGGATGAAGTTGTACCCGCGCGTGACCAGGAACGGCGTATGCGACAGCACATACGCCATCGGCGCGTCGGTGGTCATGCGCAGGGTCATGTCGTCGCCGATATAGCGCACATGGCTGCTGCCGCGCGTCGTCTGCGGCGCCTTGCGGCCCCATTCGAAGCGCGGCGCCACCACCACGCGCACGCGCGGCGCGCCGCGCACCGGGCGGATGCGCCGGACCAGCGTGGTCGGGCGGAAATAGCGCCCCAGCCGGAAGAAGCGCGGCGCAAAGTCGGTGATCTCCAGGCAGTTGCCGTGGATGTCCGTCAGCCGCGTGCGCAGCACCGCGGTATTGGGCTCGTACCATTGCCGCGACGACTGGAAGTCCTCGATCTCGATCGAGAAATGGCCGGCGTTCTCGCTCGGGTCCAGCAGGGCGTTGAACACCGGGTCGCCATCGAAGCGCGGCAGGCACGACCAGACAATGCGCGCGCGGCAGTCCACCAGCGCAGAGATGGCGCAGTTGCCGATCATGCCAAGCGACAACGACGGATTGGCAAAGCGGCTGCCGCCGTCCACGGTCTTGTGCACGCCTTCGGTCGGCGGCTGGCCCGGTTCGCTCGGGCTGCTCGGATTGGTCACAGCGATACCTCCCTCAGGATGTCGTTGTGCGCCGGGCCGGGCCTGGCTCGGCCTCATTCGGCACGGCGCACGGGTGGCCGCCGGCGCCTTCCAGCGCGCGGGCCGATCGGTGCAGCCAGCTGCGCAGCGCGGCCGGCCCGGGCACGGTGACGCTGGCCACGGTCTCGCGCTGGCCCACCAGCACGCCCAGCCCGCCGAGCTTGCGCACGGCGGCAAAGCCCGGCTCGTCGGTCAGGTCGTCGCCGGCAAAAAGCGGCATGCGCTCGGCGAACGGCGCGGATTTCATGAATGCGGCAATGGCGTCGCCCTTGTCGACGCCGGCCGGCTTGATCTCGACCACCATCTTGCCGGGCAGCGCTTCCAGTCCGACGGCATGGCGCAGCACCTCGGTGACCGCGGCATCGACCACGCCGGCAAGTTCAGGCGCCTGGCGGTAGTGGATGGCGACGGCGACGGACTTGCGCTCCAGCCGCAGGGCGGGATGGGCGCGCACCAGCGCTTCCAGGTGGGGGATCAGCAGTTCCAGGCCGGGGGCGGCGGAAGTCTTGGACACCATGCCGCCGTCGGTGCGGAATTCAGCACCATGCACGCCGGCCGCCGGCAGCCGCAGCGGCTGCAGGAAGTGGTCGAGTTCAGAGATCGGCCGCCCGGAGATGACGGCCAGCGCGCCGTCCAGACGCTCGAACAGCGTGTGCAGCGTGCCGACCAGTTCGGGTTCGACCTGCACCAGTTCCGGGCGCGGGGCCAGGTCGGCCAGGGTGCCGTCGAAGTCGAGAAACAGGGCGGTATTAGATTCGATTAGCGGTAGTTGTGGCATCGCGTTACACCGTAACACGTCGTTTTGACCGGCGTCCACCGGACGCCGTCCTACATGGCGCGCACGCAACCTGGCCTCGACGCAAGTCCAGGGCCAAGCGTCTGCGGCCCCCGCTGCGCCCTGGTTCGCCTTGCCCGCATGAGTGCATCGTCATCCACACGAAGAGTGACCTCCGCGCGGCCCGGGCCGCCCGTCGCGAGCGGCGGGAGCGTCGCCCGGGCCGGGTGGAAGTCGCCGCCATCCTTTATCATTGACGGTTTCCGCCAGAATTTCCGCCTTTTTTTGCGCCGCCCCACGGCCCGCCCCGAGACCATGACCCGCACGTCCGCCGCCCGACCCGATTACCTGAAGAAGATCCTGACCGCCAAGGTCTACGACGTGGCGCAGGAGACCGAACTGACCTACGCGCACCAATTGTCGGCGCGCACCGGCAATTCGGTCTGGTTCAAGCGCGAGGACACCCAGCCGGTCTTCTCCTTCAAGCTGCGCGGCGCATACAACAAGATGGCCTCGCTGACCCCGGAAGAGCTCAGGCGCGGCGTGATCGCCGCCTCGGCCGGCAACCACGCGCAGGGCGTGGCGCTGTCCGCGGCGCGCCTGCAGTGCAAGGCCATCATCGCCATGCCGGTCACCACGCCGCAGGTGAAGATCGACGCCGTGCGCGAACGCGGCGGCCAGTGGGTGGAAATCGTGCTGCACGGCGAGTCCTACAGCGACGCCTACAACCACGCCGCGGAGCTGGAGAAGAAGCACAAGCTGACCTTCATCCATCCGTTCGACGATCCCGAGGTCATCGCCGGCCAGGGCACCATCGCCATGGAGATCCTGCGCCAGCACCCGGGCCCGATCCATGCCGTGTTCGTCGCCATCGGCGGCGGCGGGCTGATCTCTGGCATCGCCTCGTACATCAAGGCGGTGCGCCCCGAGATCAAGGTGATCGGCGTGCAGACGGTGGATTCTGACGCGATGAAGCGCTCGGTCGACGCCGGCAAGCGCGTCGAGCTGAAGGAAGTGGGGCTGTTCTCGGACGGCACTGCGGTCAAGCTGGTCGGCAAGGAGACCTTCCGCATCACGCGCGAGCTGGTCGACGACATCATCCTGGTGGATACCGACGCCATCTGCGCGGGCCTGAAGGACGTGTTCCAGGACACCCGCAGCATCCTGGAGCCGGCCGGCGCGCTGGCCGTGGCAGGCCTGAAGGCCTATGCCGAGCGCGAGAAGCTCAAGGGCCAGCACCTGGTGGCGATCGCCTGCGGCGCCAACATGAACTTCGACCGCCTGCGCTTTGTCGCCGAGCGCGCCGAGGTGGGCGAGGCGCGCGAAGCCGTGTTCGCCGTGACCATCCCGGAAGAGCGCGGCAGTTTCAAGCGCTTCTGCGAGCTGGTGGGCACGCGCAGCGTGACCGAGTTCAACTACCGCATCGCGGATACCAGCATGGCGCATATCTTCGTTGGCGTGCAGATCGCCAGCCGCGCCGAGAATGACAAGATCGCGGCCAGCTTCCGCAAGCACGGCTTCGACACGCTGGACCTGTCCAACGACGAGCTGGCCAAGCAGCATATCCGCTACATGGTGGGCGGGCGCTCGGCGCTGGCGCATGACGAGTTGCTGTACCGCTTCGAGTTCCCCGAGCGGCCGGGCGCGCTGATGCGGTTCCTGTCCAGCATGAGCCCGAACTGGAATATCAGCCTGTTCCACTACCGCAACCAGGGCGCGGATACCTCCAACATCCTCGTCGGCATCCAGGTGCCGAAGAACGAGAAGCGCGCCTTCCGCGCCTTCCTTTCGACGCTGGGTTACGTACACTGGGACGAGACCGACAACCCGGTGTACAAGCTGTTCCTGTCCTGACACCTGCTGAGCGCCCCATGAGCCTCCCTGAACATTCGCCGCTGGGCAAGCCCTCGGCCTACAAGACCGAATACGACGCCTCGCTGCTGTTCCCGATCCCGCGCCAGCCCAAGCGCACCGAGATCGGCCTGCCCGAAGGCAAGCCGGTGCCATTCTTCGGCGTCGATATCTGGAATGCGTACGAGCTGTCGTGGCTGAACCTGAAGGGCAAGCCGCAGGTGGCGCTGGCCAGCTTCATCATCCCGTCGGACACGCCCAATATCATCGAGTCCAAGTCGTTCAAGCTGTACCTGAACTCGTTCAACCAGACCAGGATTGCTTCACCCGAGGCGCTGCAGCAGCTGCTGCACCACGACCTGTCCGAAGCCACCGGCGGCACCGTGCAGGTGCGGCTGGTGACTGAAGCGGACCTGGGCAAGCAGAAGATGGGCGAGCTCGATGGCCTGCTGCTGGACCGGCTCGACATCGAGGTGGACCGCTATGAGCCCGCGCCCGAGCTGCTCTCTGCCGACCAGCAAGAATCGCCGGTGGAGGAAACGCTG
Organism: Cupriavidus sp. FW305-27; assembly: GCF_058787995.1. Classification (NCBI taxonomy): domain Bacteria; kingdom Pseudomonadati; phylum Pseudomonadota; class Betaproteobacteria; order Burkholderiales; family Burkholderiaceae; genus Cupriavidus; species Cupriavidus sp. FW305-27. The sequence continues at coordinate 2,591 of NZ_JBYTAG010000010.1, read as the reverse complement.
GTGTCGCATTTGCTGAAGTCCAACTGCCTGGTCACCGGCCAGCCGGACTGGGGCAGCGTGCAGATCCGCTACGTGGGTGCGCCGATCAACCAGGAAGGGTTGCTCAAGTACCTGATCTCGTTCCGCAACCACAACGAGTTCCACGAGCAGTGCGTGGAGCGGATCTTCATGGACGTGATGCGCGAGTGCAAGCCGGTCAAGCTGGCGGTGTATGCGCGCTACACGCGCCGCGGCGGGCTCGATATCAACCCGTTCCGCACCAACTTCAATACGGCGTGGCCGGATAACAAGCGCAACGCGCGGCAATGAGGCAGGCGGGGAGGATCAGAACTCCCCGTGCAGGCGCACCCCGTAGAACTTCGCCGGCCCGCGGTCGCGGTTGTAGCCGGGGTTGCGCACGTACTGGAAGTCCGGGCTGATGCTCAGGTACTTCACCGGCTGGAAGCTGTAGTAGATCTCCAGGATCTGCTCAGGCCCGTAGCGCAGCGCACCGTCGCCCAGGAAGGCGCCCTGCCCACCCGCGGCCAGGTAGTTGCGGTGGTCTGGGCCCAGCATGTTGATCGCCACCGCCACGCCCAGCGCATCGCGCGCCCGTCCCCACGCATCGCCCTTCAGCACGCCGCCCGCCGACACCTGGCGGCCGATCTCCGTGAAGGCGTAGGTCTCGGTCTTGTCGTCGGACAGGCTGGCGCGCGCGAACATCCCCAGTGAATCGGTGACCTGCTGCAGCAGTGTCACGCCCACGCCGCTCTTGGCGTGCTCGCGGCGCACGTCGGCGACGTCCGGGGTGGTGTTGTTGGCCATGCCGAAGCCGATGGCATCGCTGAACGCGCCCATGCGCGCCTTGTTGCGGAACCACAGCAGCCGCGCGGTGCCGGGCCGGCCAGCCAGCTGGTAGCGCTTCTCCACTTCGATGATGTCGCCGTAGTGCTCGAACATGCGGGTGTCGAGCCGCAGCCCGTTGGATTCCAGCGGCTGCAGGAAGCGCCCGATGCGCGCCGACCAGCCGTCACCGATGTATTCCAGCGACAGGCCCCAGCTATAGCCGCGTGCATCGGCCGGATAGTCGAAGGCGCCATGCGTCATGAACGACCAGTTCATGAATTGCGTGCGCGGGTCCGAGCCGAACTCGTTCTGGTCGAAGACATCCAGCACGCTGAAGTTGCCCGCTGTCAGCACCACGCGCTGCTGATCGACGGTGCGCCCAAACTGGTTGAAATCCGCTTCCAGCGCTTCGCTGCCGCCGCCCAGGCCCCAGGTCTGCCGCACGAACGCGCGCGCCCGGTAGAACACCGGGTTGGTGCTGGCGGCCTTGCCCAGTTCTCCGTTGGACAAGCCGCCCAGGCCGTGCAGGCCGGAAAACGGCACGCCTTGCGTGGCTTCCGGATTGAAGTGGAACTCCGCGCCCGGCCACAGCTTCAGTCCCAGATCCAGCGTCGCACTGAACGAGTAGCTCTTGGCCCGTTCGGTACCCAGGCTGTTGGGGCCGGAGTAGGCCGCGCCGAATGCTGGCTTGCGCTGCCAGATGTAGGTGCTCTGGCCGTGAAAGGCAAACGGGCTCTCCGCTTCAGCCGGGCCTTGCACCGGCTCCGCTTGCTGCGCCATCGCTGGCAGGCACGCACAACAGGCCAGCGCTGCCAGCACACGACGAAAACGGATACGAACGGGAGCGCTGGCAAGTGGCGGAAACGGCATCGGCAGAGGCGATCGGCAAGGGATGTGCCGGAGGCGGCGCGCTCCGGCGCCCGCAGCATAGCCAAGCACCCATGACATGTCTACCTGCCAAAGGGTGTGCCGGAAGGCCGACGTTGTAACCGCCCTTGAATTAATTAACGCAAAAATTAATATTCACTGGAGACCGCTTGCATCCGTTTGCCCATGCCGCGCCCACCCGCCAAACCGAAACCCTCCGCCGGCCGCAGCCCCGGTCGCCCTGCGGCCGGCCAGCCCGGCCAGCGCGAACGCATCCTCGATGCGGCCACCGAGCTGTTCTCGCGCCAGGGCGTGGCCGGCACCCCGGTCAAGGCGATTGCCACCCAGGCCGGCGTGACGCCCGCGCTGGTCCATTACTACTTCAGCGACCGCGAATTGCTGCTGGACGCCGTGGTCGAGGAAAAGCTGCAGCCGCTGGTGGCCGGCGTCTTCGCTGCCGCCGGCGATGCCGAGCCGATGGCCATGCTGATCGGCATCGCCGGCCAGCTGATCCGCACCGCGGCCGCCACGCCCTGGTTTCCCGGGCTGTGGATCCGCGAAGTCGCCAGTGCCGACGGCGCCCTGCGCGAGCGCGTGCTGGACCGCTTCGCGCTGCAGCGCGCCGGTGCACTGAGCGCGCCGCTGGCGGCCGCGATCGCGCGCGGGCAGCTCAACAGCGGACTGGAGCCGGCGCTGGTGATGCCGTCGCTGATCGGCCTGACGCTGCTGCCGCTGGCCACCACCCATATCTGGCGCCGGCTGCCCGGCGGCGAAGCGGTCGATACTGACACCCTGGTGCGCCACGTATCCGCGCTGCTGACGCACGGGCTGGCACCGGCGCCCGATGCCGGCAAGTCCAGGCTTTCTCCGGAGTCATCATGAAGCACGCCCACCCCACC